>JAUIGA010000011.1 GCA_030430125.1 Chloroflexia bacterium
CCGCCCAATCGACATGAATTCCAGCAGCAAGGGCGGCCCAGATGGCCGACCTTGCTGTTGGTTCCTCGCAATGCCTGTTACGACGGAATATTTGGCTCGGCCCCGTCGGCACCGACCTCGGATTCCTCGAGGTCGCCAAGCTGGGCGCTGCCGGTAGGATCCTTCGGCTCGATCAGGGTCATGGACGCGACGTGTTCGTCCGCACCGAGTTTCATCAACCGGACGCCCTGGGTAGCTCGACCGATTCGGGACACGTTTCGAGCGGAAATGCGGATGGCGATGCCGGACGTGTTCATGAGCATGATGGCGTTTTCGTCGGTGACCATTCCGGCGGCAACGATGTCGCCAGTGCGGTCGGTGAGTTTCATCGCCTGAATTCCCTTGCCGCCGCGACTTTGGCTCCGGTACTGATCGATCGCGGTGCGCTTGCCCATACCCAACTCGGACACAACGAGCAGGTCGCGGTCATCTTCGATGACATCGAAGGCAATGACGCGATCACCATCATCCATGCGAATGCCGATCACGCCGGCCGCGGTGCGACCCATTGCCCGGGCATCGGACTCGTGGAACCGAATCGACATGCCTTTCTGCGTGACCATGATGACGTCGCATTCGCCGTTGGTGATCTTCACCCAGGCGAGCTCGTCGGTGTCATCCAGATTCAGCGCCAGCAGTCCGTTCGACCGCACCTGCCGGAACTGGTCGAGGCTTGTGCGCTTCACCCGGCCCTGACGGGTGGTGAAGAAAAGGAACTGACCGGGGTCGTGATTCCTCACCTTGAGCAGTGTGGCGACCTTTTCGTCGGGCTGCATGTTGATCACATTGACGATCGGGAGTCCCTTGGCGGTTCGCCCACCGTCTGGCAGCTCGTAGACCTTGATCTGGTACACGCGGCCACGGTTTGTAAACACCAGCAAGGAATCGTGTGAATTCGCGCTGAGAATGTGCTGGATGCCGTCCTCGTCGCGCATGGTCAGACCCGTGACACCGCGTCCGCCTCGCCGCTGGGTGCGATACGTGTCCTCGGCGATGCGCTTGACGTACCCGCGGTTGGTGATGGTGACGAGGACGTCGACCTCGGGAATGAGATCCTCTTCGCTCATCTCGCCTGAGACGTTCTGGATGCGCGTGCGGCGCTCGTCGCCGTATTTCTCCTGGAGCTCGGTCATGTCATCCTTGATCAAGCCAAGGATCAACTCCGGATTGGCGAGCAGCGTTTCCAGACGGCCGATTTCCGCCATGACCTCCTTGTACTCGTTTTCGATCTTCTGCCGCTCGAGGGCAGCGAGTCGTGCGAGCCGCATGTCGAGGATCGCGTTGGCCTGGATTTCGCTGAGCTTGAAGGCCTTCATCAGGTTGCGCCGCGCGGAGTCAGTCGTGCGCGATCGCCTGATGGTGTTGATGACCTCGTCGATGTTGTCGAGGGCGATCTTGAGCCCTTCGAGGATATGCGCGCGATGCCTGGCGCGTTCAAGCTCGTATTCGGTCCGACGGGTGAGCACTTCCTGCCGGTGCCCGATGAACTCCTGCAGCGCCCGCTTGAGCGTCAGGATGCGGGGTTGTGTACCGCGCTCGACCAGCGCAAGCATGTTGACGCCGAACGTCTGCTGCAGTGCGGTGTGCTTGAAGAGGTTGTTCAGCACCTTGCGTGGCTGCGCGTCGCGCTTCAGCTCGATCACCATGCGCATGCCGGATCGGTCAGATTCGTCGCGCAGGTTGGAAATCCCGTCCAGCTTGCCATCGCGGACCATGTCGGCGATGCGCTCCAACAGGTTGGCCTTGTTGACCTGGTAGGGCAGCTCGGTGACCACGATCTGGCTGCGATTGCCGCGGTCCATCTCCTCGATGAACGCCTTGGCGCGGATCACGACCCTGCCACGGCCGGTGGCGTATGCGGCGTGGATGCCCTCGCGCCCCAGGATAGTGCCGCCGGTGGGGAAGTCGGGACCGGGCACGACGGCGATGAGGTCCTCTACGGTGGCCTCGGGATTGTCGATCAGGTAGGTGACGGCATCGCAAATCTCCCCAAGGTTGTGGGGGGGCACATTGGTCGCCATGCCGACCGCGATGCCGGCGCTGCCGTTGATGAGCAGGTTGGGGATCCGGGATGGCAGCACGGTCGGCTGCATCAAGGTGGCGTCGTAGTTCGGGTATTCGTCAACCGTGTTCTTGTTGATGTCCGCCATCAATTCCTCGGCGATGGCGGTCATTCTCGCCTCGGTGTACCGCATGGCAGCGGCGCCATCGCCGTCGATCGAGCCGAAGTTGCCCTGACCGTCAACGAGCGGATACCGCAGCGAAAAGGTCTGCGCCATGCGAACGAGCGTATCGTAGGCTGCCTGATCGCTGTGTGGATGCCAGTTCTTGATGACCTCGCCGACGATACCGGCGCTCTTTCGGTAGCGGGCATTGGAACGCATGCCCATCTGATGCATGGCGTAGAGCACTCGCCGATGAACGGGTTTGAGGCCATCGCGCGCATCGGGCAGTGCTCGCTGGACGATCACGCTCATCGCATAGTCGAGGTAGGACTGCCGCATCTCCGACTCGATGCTTGCGGTCCGAACGTTTCCGATATCCACGGCTCATGGCTCCTGGGTCAGACAATTATGGGGTGGACGCGCGTGAGCACGTAACGCCTTATTTTACCGCAAAACCGGGCAATTTGCCCGGTTTTGCAACATAACGACTACACCCGAACTGGTTGATCCGTCATTCCAGACCGGTGCCGCAATTGGAGCAGAATTTTGCGCCCGGCGGATTGACTGCCTTGCATTGCGGACACGACTTGCCTGCCAGGTTCGTGCCGCACTCCGGACAGAACTTCGCGTTTGCGGAAATCGTCGCGGTGCAGCTCGGGCATTGCCGGGTGGCCGGTTGCGCCTGCTGCTGCCCCTCTTGTCCCTGCTGGTAGGCGCTGCCGATCGCGCCGGCCATCGCCTGGCCGATGCCCAGGCCGGCTCCGAGTCCAACACCCGTCGACGTTGCATCGCCTCCGCCGCCCTCTGCTCGGGCGGCGTCGCCGATTGCCTGCGCCGTGCGGTATTGGGTGTAGGCGCCCATGTCACCGATCGCACCCATGCCGGAGCGCTCGTCGATGCGCTTTTGCACCTCTTCGGGCGGAGTGATCGCGTTGATCTGGAACGTCACCAGCTCCAGGCCAATCCGGTTGAAGTCGGCACTCAGCGCCGCGCGACTGGCATCCGCCAGTTCGCCGGTCATCCGCTGGATGTCCAGAATCGATGTCTGGACGTCACCCAGCATGTCGTTGAACTCGTTGAGGATGATGCTCCGGAGGTAGTCTTCGATATTGCTGGTTCGGTAGCTGCCGCGCGTTCCCACAACCTCGTTGACGAACACCTGAGGGTCCGAGACCTTCATGCTGTAAGTGCCGAATGCACGCAAGCGCACCATGCCAAGCTCGGAATCACGGTAGACGAGGGGTTGCTGAGAGCCCCACTTCATGTCCAGATGCTCGCGCATCGACACGAAGTAGACTTCCGCCCTGAACGGGCTGTCGCCGCCGAACGGCAGACCCAGCAGTCCGGTCAGCAGCGGGATGTTGTTGGTCGAGATCGTGTGTCGACCTGGCCCAAAGACATCGAGCGCCTTCCCATCCCGGAAGAACACCGCGCGCTGGCTTTCACGCACCACAAGTTGCGAACCCAGGCGAAATTCGCCTGAGCCGTGTTCGGGCACGCGGTGTACCAGATCTCCACTGGCCTCATTCGGATACTCGATCAGGTCAAGAATCGCCATCAGCGTTCCTTCCTGGGCAAACCGGACAGCGAGTGGCCGGACCTCCCGTGAGGTTCGGCCGTGCATTGGATGCTAGTCCGTCGACCCCTCATCCAGTGCCGCCGCTGGTTCCGACGTCCCCGATTCAGACTTGAGGGCCGCGAGCTCGTTCTCGATGTCGATGTCGTAATCGAGCTCGCGGAACTGGGCATCGATCGAGGTGTCCTCCATCTCGATAGTTGCCGCTGCCCTGGCTTCGCTGCTGCGGATCTTGCGCTCCATGCGCTCAAGCTCCGACGATGCATCGAGCGGTGACAGCGAGCTGACGCGCTCGGCGACTTTCTGCTGGGATGCGGCACGTCGCTGGCGGGCGATCAGGGAGTCACGCTGGCTCAACGTCGCCTGGTACTTGCTCTCCAGGAGATGCAGCTGCTGCTTGAGCTTTTCGACCGTATGCTGCTGTGTCGTGTGCTGCTCGCGATAGATGTCCAGGTTCCCCTGGGCGTCATGCTTGCGCCGCAGCGCCTCGCGCGCCAGGTCGTCCTTGCCCGCCTGGACAGCGCGCCGAGCCTTGGCGTCCCACTCGCGCATCAGTTGCTCGTTCTCGTCGACGTCGGCCTCCAGCTCCTTCTCCTGGGCAATCATCGAGGCAACCTGTGCTCGGGCCGTGGTGATGTTCGACTGCATGTCCCGAATGATCTGGTCGATCATCTTCTCCGGGTCTTCTGCCTGGTCGATCAGATCGTTGACGTTCGCTCGGACGAGTCGCGAGATTCGATCAAAAATGGACATCTGTTGCTACCTTTCCTTATCAGGCACGACTGGCTTCGCTGAAGACCTGAATGTCGATCAACGGTTGATCGGCCCCTTCGAACGCGCGCATGCGGCCTGCCAGAGAGAGCTCAAGCTGTACTGACGTCCTTTCGCCCTCCTGATTTGCGCGCAACGCGTACGTTGCCGGTACGCCACGCTGACTGCCCTGAGGTCCCGATATGTCAGCGATGGCCTGTACGCCGGTCTGGACCGGCGTGGACGAATCATGGGTCGACACTCGCCACGCGCGCACGTCTCGGCCATCGTCAGTAACGGCCAGCCATTCTGGGCCATAATCGAGCTCGACCAGTGCAGCGACCGGCGTTCCGTCCGGCGAAGCGAGGGCAATGTGAGCCGTGAATTGGAAGTTCTCGCCGAGAATGGCGGCAGTTCCCCCTTTCCTGATGCGCAGGAGCTGCTGTTCCTGGGGGGTGAGTACGCGCGGCTGTTCAAGAAGCGCAAGCACGTCCGGGTCATTGGCCGGTTTGGCCGTCTCGATCACATCTCCGCGCGCATCGAAGATGGTGTTGAGGCGGGCAATCTCCTGCAGGAGCCGATCCATGGATGACGGGTCGATTCCATTCCCGGACGATGCCGACGCGATCGAGTCAACCAGCCTTTGCACGTTCGACTGGAATGCGACGTCGAATGCCTTGAGCTGACGGAGGGCAGGCTCGTCGACCGGACGGTCCGAGAACAGTCCGCCGTATCCGTACGAAGCTGTGCGCACACGGCTCTCAAGATGTCGGACCCGCGCGATGACATCTTCCACTGGTGCGATCAGGTCGAGGCGACGTTCGTCCGCGATCCTGGCGCCCAGTGCCGAAAGGTCGGCGATCGACTGATTCAGCGTCCTGGCGATCTCCTCTCGCAGGCGCCGATCGTCGTCACGCATGGACTCCTTCTGCCGGTAGCCGGTGTATCCAGGGATCTTGTTGAGCAGCCCTTCGATTCGTTGGGTCACATCGTTCCCTCCTGATCGTGCCAGTGCGGTGTCTCGCGTTACAGGAAGATCTCGGCGCCGCAATACGGGCAGCGAATAAGGCCCTTGCCGGCGAGCTCAAGTTGCCCGCCACAGTTCGGGCAGGTCGACCTTCCGGAAAGCTCGCGCGCGTCAACGGAATACAGCTCACCTTTGTCCCAATCGACGTAGCCGCTGAACAGTCCTCGCCCGACCAGGGCGTGCAGGTAGTCCTGCACTTTGTCGCGGGTGGTGTTGAGCTCAAGCACGGCGTCATCGATGTTCACCTGACCCCGCGTCTTCACCATGTCTAGGAGCTTGCGTTGCTGACCAATGACGGCCAGTTCGCGTGCTTCGGAACGTCCCCGTATCAACAGGAACACACCACCTCCAACGAGCGGCAGCACGATGAAACCCAACAGGAGCGCAAGCCCAAGCGCCGCACCGGAACCCTGCAGGGAACCTTCATCGACCCCAGCGAATATCCAGATCGTAACGGCAATGCCCAGGATGATCCCGGCAGCGATGAGGATCAACCCGACTATTCGACCGGACGCCGCCACGGTTGTCCTCCCTGGTTGCGCGTCCGTCTTCGGACGCCCTGTCTCGGCTGCATGCGCAAATCATCGCACACGACGCAGGCCGCGTGAGAATCTGCAATGCAGCGGCCGAACATGGGCGTGTCGCGTGATGTGTCAACTGATGGTGCAATCCGCATGGCTGATATCCGCTAGTTGGCGACGGGATCAGGGGCGATGGCGAACATGAACTCACCCTTGCAGGCAATGTCTCCGTTGACCGTCGCCGTGCCCGTGCCCGAGCCAATGCCCCGGCGGATCTGTTTCAGATTGACGTCCAGCCGGAGTGTATCGCCTGGCTTGACCTGACGCTTGAACCGCACGTTGTCGATGCCGGCAAAGAATGCGATCTTGCCCTCATATTCCTCGAGCGACAGGAGCGCAACGGCGCCGACCTGGGCGATCGCTTCGACAATGAGCACACCCGGCATAACCGGATAGTCGGGGAAATGGCCTTGAAAGAACTCTTCGTTGGCAGTCACGTTCTTGATTCCACCTGCGCGTTTCCCCGGTTCAAGCTCGTCAATTCGATCGACCAGCAGGAAGGGATACCGGTGTGGGATGATCTTGCGAATTGCGACGGTATCGAGGGGCAAGGTCAAATCCATCTACGGATCTCCGGGTTTGTACGGCAAATCAACGACACTTCGCAGACAATTGTACTTGACTTCCTGACCTGACCAGGTGGAGTAGGGGCGATTGGAGCCATGAAGATCGCCATCATCGGCGCTGGAGCGTGGGGCATGGTCATTGCCGGGCTGGGTGTTCGTGCCGGTTCGGATGTCACGCTCGTCACGCGGCGTGAAACACTGGCTCACACGCTCCGAACAACACGACATCACCCGTATTCGGTGCCGGGCTACCGTCTGCCTGACGCGGTGAGTATTTCACAGGACGCGGAGGGGGTCCTGCGCGAGGAACCCGACGTGCTGGTGAGCGCCGTCCCGTCGAAGGCAGTCTCGGCTGTGGCGGAGGTTGTTGCCCGATCGGAGTTTCTCGGCCCGATCGTCTCGGCCACAAAGGGAATCGATCCGGACAGTCTCACGACCGCTACCAAGCGATTCGCTCGTCAGCTTGGAGGAGAAGATCGCCTGGCGGTGCTGTCCGGACCAAACCTTGCTGGCGAAATCGCGGAGGGACACCCCGCCGCGGCGGTGGTCGCTTCCACCAACGAGGCCGTTGCGCATCTGGCGCGCTCGGCGTTGATGTGTCCCTCGTTCAGGGTTTATACGGCGCGAGACGTGATCGGCGTCGAGATCGCGGGCGCCGTGAAGAACACCATTGCCATCGGCGCGGGCATCGCCGACGGTCTCGGGGCCGGCGAGAATGCCAGGGCTGCCTATATCACCCGAGGGGTTGCCGAAATGGCGCGCCTGGGCATTGTGCTCGGCGCCAATCCCCTGACATTCGCCGGTCTCGCCGGCATCGGCGACCTGATCGCAACATGCAGCAGCGAGCGCTCGCGAAATCACACTGTGGGTCGTGGACTCGCAGCGGGGAAGTCGCTCGATACCGTTTTGGCCGGGATGCGTGAAGTGGCCGAAGGCGTTCCGACGACGCGTGCCGCACTCAAGCTTGGGCAGGCACACGGTGTTGAATTGCCCATCGTGCAGCAGATCGCTCGGGTGATGTTCGATGGCGTGAACCCGGTGGAGGCGATCGACGCGCTGATGGCACGGGACGCCACGGATGAGCTGAACTTCCTGAGCTGATCGGACATTGGCCCATCCTGCCGAAACCGGGAGGACCATCGGGGTTCGTTGATGGGGCCGACGGTGAGACCGGGCAGGCTTGCCCGACCGCACTGCTGGCCCCTGCCAGACTGTCGCAAACTCACGCGGTTGCCGCGTCAGGCGCCCCGGTCGATGAGCTGGTCGCGCGCTGGACCGACGCCGATGTACCGAACCCTCGCGCCGAGCACCTGCTCCATGTGGGCGACATAGTCTTTCGCTTGCGCCGGCAGGTCCTCGTACGATCGTGCGCCGGTCGTGTCCTCCATCCATCCTGCGTGATCGGCCCAAACCGGTTCAGCGGCGATTCCTTCTTCCAGAACCGCCGGCAGGTGGTGAAGCTCACCGGCCGGCGTGCGGTAGCCGGTGCACGTGCGGATCTGGTCAAACACATCAAGCGCGTCAACCAGTGTCAGGGCCACCTCGTCAACCCCGTTGAGGCGAGCCGACTGCCTGGCAGCAACTTCATCGAACCATCCGGTGCGACGCGGGCGGCCGGTGGTCGTGCCGTATTCGTTGCCGCGCTGCCGGATCAGCTCTCCCGTATTGTCATGGAGCTCGGACGGCATGGGACCCGCGCCAACGCGTGACGTGTAGGCCTTGTACACGGCCACCACTCGCTCCACCTGGCGGGGAGAGACCCCGGCCCCCTGGCAGGCCCCCGCCGCGGTTGGCGATGACGAGGTGACGAAGGGGTAGGTACCGTAGTCTATGTCGAGCATGGCGCCCTGGGCGCACTCGATCAGGACATGATCGCCAGCATCGAGCGCATCCTGGATGTCGACCTGCGTCGGTCGGATGTACGGGGCAAGGCGTTCGGCCCAGTGCTCGGCTTTCCGCATGATTTCATTGCTGTCGAGTGGTTCGCTCCGGTACAGCCTGGAGATGATCTCGTTCTTCTGGTCAACTTCCCAGCGTACGCGATTGCGGAGGATGGCGGAGCTTTGCAGGTCGCCGATTCGGATTCCGTGACGCGACATCTTGTCCGCATAGGCGGGGCCGTTGCCACGGAGTGTTGTGCCGATACTGAGATCCTCTCGTCGCTCTTCTTCGAGGCGATCGAGGACCGGGTGATACGGCATCACGATGTGCGCCCGGTCGGAGATGCGCAGCCGCGACGTGTCGATGCTTCGCGACTCGAGGTCATCAAGCTCCTGGATCAGTTTGTCGGGTTCCACCACCACACCGGCCCCGATGACGCTCAGGCAAGCTTCGTTGAGGATACCGGACGGTACGAGGTGCAGCTTGAACGTGCCCTGGTCAGTCTTTACGGTGTGACCGGCATTGCTGCCACCGTTTGCCCGGACAACCATGCTGGCGGACGCGGCGAGCGCATCCGTGATCTTGCCCTTGCCTTCGTCGCCCCACTGGCCACCCATGATGATTGTTGCCGTCATCGCCCTCGTCCACGTGATGGTTCGCGCCGCCGCACAGGAAGAGACGGACGACCTGGGATTCCGGGGCGTCCGTCGCGGCCAGAGTCTATTGTCGCAGATTCCTGAGCTCGGTGAAGCGCTTCCGCTCATCCTCGCTGAGACCAGTCGGGATTTTCACGTCGACGGTGGCGAGCAAGTCGCCGAACCTGTCCGGCGTGCCGAGCGACGGCATTCCCTTGCCGCGCAAGCGAAACGTCTTGCCGCTCTGCGTTTCCGGTGGGATCGTCAGCGCGATGGTTCCGGACATGGTCTGAATTCGCGCTTCTCCGCCCAGAACAGCATCGTACAGTGGAACCTCAACCGTGGTGCGCAGGTTGTCACCATCGCGTTCAAACCGGGCATCCGACTGAACCTCGACCTTGAGGTAAACATCGCCGGACGCACCACCATGCTGGCCGGGACCGCCCTGGCCTCGAGCCCTGATGCGGGAACCCGTTCTGACCCCGGCGGGCACCTTCACTTCGATGGTGCGGGGCACGAGCATCTCGCCAGACCCGTCGCACCGCGGGCACATCGCGCCACGCACCAGGCCAGTGCCGTCGCACAGGTCGCAGGCTCGGGGAGCTCGGACCGTCAGCCGGCGCAGCGTCCCGCGATAGGCCTCATCCAGCGTGATCGACGCATTGATTTCGAGGTCCTGGCCACGAATTGGGGCGACCTGCTGTTGAAAGCCCCGCATCCGGCCACCGTCCTGCCCGAACAGCAGGTTGAAAAAGTCCGAGAATCCGGTTGACCCCGACGCACGGCGCGTGTGCGTGTACTCGCCCGATCCGCCAGTGAACCACTGCTCGAAATCGCCGGAGCCGGTTGTGTACGTCTGTCCCGGCGGAGGCCCGCCGGTTGCATCGAAGCCGGCATCGCGATATCGCTGCCAGTCAGCGCCATAGCGGTCGTACATCTGCCGTTTCTCGCTGTCGGACAGCACCTCGTGGGCCTCATTGACCTCCCTGAATTTCGCCTCGGCGTTGGGGTCGTCGCGGTTGACATCGGGATGGCTGTCGCGGGCTTTCTTTCGGAATGCCCGCTTGATCTCCTTCTGGTCGGCTCCACGCTCCACGCCGAGGATTGCATAGTAGTCCTTGAAATCAACTGGGGACATGCACTCCACCTTCCTCGCCATAGATGATTCTATGTAAATTATATAACTTGATACGGATCGACGCAACTGCCAGACAGGACTGGCCGGATCCTGAAGTCGACAGCCAGCGGAGGGGAAGGTCCAGAACCAGACCATGCCTTGTACGGTCGTCGCCATGATCGCGATACGGCCCGACCGAACACGTCGAGGCCACCGGTGTGTCCTGCGGCTCTGTTCCGGTCACGCACGAGCTCCGCGAAGGTAGCAATCACGGAGATCGGATGGCCAGAGATCGCAGGCGAGACGATCCACGTTTGAACCTTTTCCAGGTGGCGTACATAACCCAAGCCAGTACCGGCAGCACGACCAGCAACAACAACGGGAGTGCGATGGCGACGATCGAGCAGATCGCGGAGGCGACATCCTCGATCATGCTTACGAAGGGATTCCCAACTCCGCCGGTCGAAACCGTGATGACCGGCCGGGTGGACATCTTCGCGGCGTGAGCCACGCTCGCTCCCCCCAGACCGAGGGCGGCACCGAGCCACATGTTCAGGTCGCCGGATGCGTCGGCCACGGCGGCGGCGAGCACGGTGCCAACGACAGGGCGAATGAATGTGTGGGCAATATCGCTGACGTGGTCGATACCCGGGATCTTGTCGGCAATGAGCTCGATCGGCAGCAGAAGGAGAATGATCACAATACCGGGCGTCGACGAGATGAAGTCGAACGGGGACGCGAGGTTCACCTGGTTCGTAAAGCGATCGGCGAGCGCAAGCACGAGCAGGGGAATCCATGCGTTGAGCCCTGCTGGCAGGGCAAGACCGATCGAGGTCAGGATGGCGGCGAGCACGGTACCAGGTCTCCGTTCACGGTATGAATCACGGGGCGATGATGCCGACGCAACCATAACAAAAACCCCGCATCGAGCGATGCGGGGTCATGGCAGCTGTACGCAGGGCCACGCCTACTGAATGGATCGAACCACACTGACGAGCTTGCCCATGATTCTCACGTTCTCGGCGGACGTGTAGATCGGTTCCATGGTCACATTCTGCGGCTGCAGGCGGACCCGGTCGCCTTCAAGGTAGAATTTCTTCAGCGTGGTTTCCGACTCGGATTCGAGCCAGACCGCGACGGTTTCACCGTTCTCGCAGGTTTCCTGGCTGCGGAGCACCACGATGTCGCCGTCGCCAATCAATGCGTCGATCATTGAGTGACCGCGCACGCGGAGACCAAACAGGCCCCGGCCGCCATCGGGCGCGAAGTCGCGGCTGAGTTCGATCATGTCTGCGAGATCAGACCCTTCGAGGTCGCCGGGCACCGGGATGGGTTGACCGGCGGCGATGGAGCCAATGACAGGCACTTCGACCGTACCAGGTCGCGCCATGCTTCGGCCGACGACTTCGATGCCGCGCGAGATATTGCGGTTGCGCCGGATGTAGTTGCGCTCTTCCAGAACCTTGAGGTTGTAGTCGACGACACTCGTCGACGAGATCCCCAGTTCGTGCTGAATATCCCTGATCGTTGGAGGGTAGTCGTTATCGTCGAGAAACTCCGTGATGAAGTTCAGTATGGACTGTTGGCGCTCAGACAGCTTGCGCATTGGCCATCCTTCTGTTTGCCGGGCGGTTGCGGGACAGTCAGGTAGCCGAACCCGACATGTTTGGCACCGAGTATAATGCGAACATGTGTTCGTGTCAATCGTGCCGCATCACCGGAGAACGGCAGGATACGCAGGGAACAGTGACCCGTGATAGATGACAACGTTCTTGAAAAGCTCGAATTTACCGAGGTGGTGCGCCGGCTGTCAGTGCACTGCCAGTACAGCGTCGCCGCCGAGCTTGCCCGTGACGTGCGGCCGACATCGGATCGTCGGGTCGCATCAATGTGGGTCGCGACGACAGCGGAGGCCGCAGCCCTGCTCCGAGACATCCCGGAGTTCAGTGTGGGTGGTGCCCGGGATATTCGCGAGCTTCTGGTGAAGGCGGAGAAGGGCGCGCGCCTGCAACCGCCGGAGTTGCTGCTGATCGCGGACACCCTGCACGCCGCTCGACGGTTGAAGCGCACATTCCTGCGCTTGCCGGAGCATGAGTCGCGTTTTCCCAACCTGCTCGAAACCGTCGGCGCGATCGAGAATGTCCACGGACTGGAGTCCGGTCTAGAGCAGTCGATCGGACCTCGCGGCGATGTGCTGGACACGGCGAGTGCCGAATTGGCGCGCTTGCGCAAGGCGGTTCGCATCGCCCATTCCCGCGTGACGGAGCGGCTGCGCAACCTGCCGGCGAGTGGGCGCGTCGGCGCAGCGTTGCAGGAGAACATCATCACGATTCGTGAGGGTCGATATGTCATACCGGTCCGCGCCGACGCCCGAAATGTGGTACGCGGCATCGTCCATGGCACTTCCTCGTCCGGGCAGACGCTCTATGTCGAGCCGTACGATGTTGTGGAACTCAACAATACATGGAGAGAGCGGCAGCTCGACGAAGAGGAGGAGGTCAATCGTATCCTCGATGACCTCAGCTCGCAGATCGCCGAGCTTGCCGATGTGTTGCGTCGCATGGTCCACGCGGTCGCCGAGTTCGATGTATCGCTCGCCAAGGCGAGATTTGCCACCCAGCTCGATGCGGTCCGCCCGGTGTTTCACGATACGTCGACATCCGGTCGCCGCACGGCCACCGAGGAAACTGGGCACCCCTCGCATCGCATTCATCTCGTCGACGCGCGTCACCCGCTGCTCGACCAGTCGACCGTGGTGCCGTTGACAATTGATATGGGCGACAGTTTTCGAACCCTGCTGATCACCGGCCCAAATACAGGCGGCAAGACAGTCGCTCTCAAGACAGTGGGGCTCTTGACGCTGATGGCTCAGGCGGGACTGTTCATTCCTGCCGATGGGCGGTCGGTGATCAGCGTGTTTGCACAGATGTTTGTGGATATCGGTGACGAGCAGAGCATCGAACAAAGCCTGTCGACCTTCTCGTCACACATGACGAACATCGTGCGGATGCTGCGCCAGGTACGGTCGGACAGCCTGGTGTTGCTCGATGAGCTCGGCTCCGGTACCGATCCACAGGAAGGATCGGCGCTCGCCCGGGCGCTCATCAGTCGCCTGTTGTCGGCTCGCGCCATGGTTATCGCCACGACGCACTATTCCGAGGTGAAGGCGTTTGCCTACGCGACGCCGGGTGTCGAGAATGCCAGCGTGGAATTCGACGTCGAGACCCTTTCGCCAACCTATCGACTGACCGTCGGGATTCCGGGCAAATCGAACGCGCTCGCCATCGCTCGCCGGCTTGGTGTGCCCGGTGAGGTCATCGATCATGCCCAGTCGCTTCTCCTCGCCGGCGATCAGCAGGCCGACGATCTCATCGCCGACATTCGCCGCCGGAGAGAGCAGGCGGGAGCGGAACTGGCGACCGCTGAGCGCACGCGCGCCGATGTTGAGGAGTTGAGGCGACGCGCGGCCCGCGCGCTCCGAGAGGCCGAACTGGCGCGGCGAGAGGCGCGGGACAGCGCAACCGCCGAGGTCGAGCGCGAATTGCACGACGCCAGGGAGCTTGCGCGCAGCCTGCAGCGATCCTCTATGGCCGGGAATGCTGCCGGGCCGACCCGGGAGGAGGCCAGAGAGGCATCGACGAGGCTCGCGGCCGCGTTGGACGAGACACGCCGGATTCGGAAGAGGCGAGAGCCCCAGGCAGCACAACTCCAGAGGCCGCGGCCGGTCCGCCCAGGGGATCGGGTGAGAGTCCATTCCCTGGATATGACTGGGGATGTGATTTCAGTCGACGGGGGCAACGTCTCGGTCCAACTGGGTGCACTCAAGACGCGGGTGCCGGTCAGCGATGTGGAGCGCACCTCGCGCGGCGAAGGTGCATCGCAACCAACGGGTGGAACGACCAGGGTAGAGGTGCCGAAGCCCGACTTGCGGGTCTCTGTCGAGACGGATTTCCGGGGTCAGCGAGCCGCCGAGGTAGAGGAACAGCTGGAGCAGTACCTGCAGGATGCCTATCTGGCCGGGCTGCCATGGGTCCGCATCATTCATGGCAAGGGGACAGGCGCCCTGCGCAAGGTGGTGCGCGACCTGCTACAGGATCATCCGGTGGTCGAGCGATCGGAAACCGCGCGGCAGAATGAAGGTGGCGACGGGGCGACGGTAGCTTACCTGCGGGGCAACTCCTGATTCCTGGGAGGATGGATACTATGCCGTTTCGGCAAGCTCGGCGGCTTCGAGGTGGTCGAGGATGGCATCGAGTGCGTCCCGCCATCGATCGCCAAGCCGCATCAGGCGCAGGCGAATCGTGTTGCGGGTGATCTTGACCGCGTCCCCGAGCCGCCGCTCGACGGCGGCGGCATCGAACGTTGCCGCGTGGATCGGCCGCAGGATGATCTCTCGCTCGCGCTCGATGACCGAATCCAGCCCGAGGGCCGCGGCCCGGATTCGCAGCCGGATGAGCGCCAGCAGGTGCTCGATCTCCATCGGAGGATCGCCGAAACGGTCTGCCAGCTCGTCGTGGAGCTCGTCCACCTGGCCGAGTGTTTCCACGCCGGCAATGCGGCGGTAGAGGCGCAGGCGAAGCTCGGCATCCGGGACGTAGTCCTCAGGGATTAGGGCGGTGAGCGGCAGGTCGAGCGTGATCGGTCCGGATTCGATCATGGGTTTGCCTGACCTGATCTCCTCGATGGCCTGACTCAGCAGCCGCATGTACATATCGTACCCAATCGCGCCGATGTGACCGCTCTGTTCGGCCCCCAGGATGTTGCCGGCGCCACGGATTTCGAGGTCGCGCATGGCAACCCGGATGCCGGCTCCGAGCTCGTTGGCTTCCTGGATGACCTCCAGCCGTTCACGTGCCTCGGGACGCAGCGCCTTATGCGGTTGATACAGGAGGTAGGCATAGGCGCGGTTCTCACCGCGGCCCACCCGCCCACGGAGCTGATAGAGCTGGGTGAGGCCGAGCGTGTCGGCATTGTCGATGATGATCGTGTTGACATCTGGATTGTCCACACCCGATTCAATGATGGTTGTGGCGAGCAGGATGTCGAATTCCTTGCGATAGAACCCGAGCATCACATCCTCCAGGACCTTTTCGTCCATCTGGCCGTGACCGATGGCGATGCGGGCTTCGGGCACGATCCGGCGAATGCGTTCGGCGAGGATGTCGATGTCGTGCACGCGATTGTGGATGATGTAGATCTGCCCGCCTCGATCCATCTCGCGCAGGATTGCCTCTCGCACTAGCTGGTCGGAAATGGGCGAGACAAACGTCCTGATCGGCAATCGCGATAGCGGCGCCGTTTCGATCATGCTGATGTCCCGGATGCCCGCCAGCGACAGGTGCAGGGTGCGCGGGATCGGGGTCGCCGAGAGCGTGAGGACATCGGTGTCGATGCGGAGCTGTTTGAGGAACTCCTTGTGGCGCACGCCGAAACGTTGCTCCTCGTCGATCACGGCCAGTCCGAGATCCTTGAACGTAACGTCCTTCTGGACGAGTCGATGGGTGCCGATCACGATATCGACCTTCCCCTTCTCCAGGTCCTCCAGGATCACTCGCTGTTGCGCCTGCGATCTCAAGCGTGACAACATCTCGATTCGCACCGGGAACGCGGCCATGCGCTCGCGAAGGGTGTTGAAGTGCTGGAGCGCCAGGACCGTCGTTGGAACAAGCACGGCGACCTGCTTGCCGGCATTGACAGCCTTGAATGCCGCCCGCATAGCGACCTCGGTCTTGCCGAACCCGACGTCCCCGCACACCAATCGATCCATTGGATCTGGCGATTCCATGTCCATGGTAACGGCCTCAATGGCCGCGTTCTGGTCGGTCGTCTCTTTCCACGGGAACGACTCGGCCAACTCGATGTCCCAGCGGGTGTCTGCCGGGAAGGCGAATCCGTCGCCGGCCTCACGTCGTGCATACAGCTGGATCAATTCGAACGCCATCTCGCGCACGGCGCGGCGCACCTTGCGCTTGGCGCGGTTCCAGTCGCCTGAGCCCAACCGGTTCAGCGTCGGTGACTGCCCGCCACCGCTGTACCGGGTGACGCGATCGCTCTGGTCGATGGGCACATAGAGTTTGTCGCCCTTGTCAAAGACGAGCAAGAGATACTCGCGCTCCACGCCGCCCGTCTCCATGCGGGTGAGTCCGTTGAAGCGGGCGATGCCGTGATCAACATGAACCACGAGCTCGTCTTCCACCAGGTTTTGGGCGAAGGTTCGATGCTCGGCGATACTGCGCGTTGTCGTGCGTCGCGTGCGCTTGCGAAATCCGAACAGTTCGAGATCGGTCCAGATTCCATACCTGCCCGGTTCCCACATCCAGCCGGCATCGAGGCCGGAGGAGCGCACCTCGATTGTGCCAGAGGGCAGGGCCGGGGGCTTGCCAGCGCGGTGCTTGCGTTCGCGACGAGGGTAAACGCCCCTTTCCTCAAGGATCTCGGTGACACGTTCGACCTGGTCGGTTGCGATGGTGACTCGCCATCCAGCCGCCAGCCGCTCGCGCATGTCGTCCGCCATGTCGTCGAGACGCCCGGCATAGATGGGTGGATTGCTCAACTCATTGGCACGAATCGCGGTTTGGGCTTGGCTTTCGCTGAGCAGAAGGCGCGGATGCTGCTGCAGGTAATCGCTCAAGGTTGACCAGTGGCTGGCGGGGTAAACGATGCCGGTTGGCAGCTCCCCGTTTCGCACGAGGGAGCCTTCCAGTTCCCGGGCTTGCTGTTCCCATTGCTCCGCGGCGAGTTTCGCGGCTGCCGGCTGATCCATCAGGACGACCGATCGGCCATCGAGATACCTGAGCAGGGTATCTCCCTCGACCGAGATGTATCCGGCGAACATATCCGGTGACGCTGGCAACCCGCCGCTGCCGACGATCGCCAGTTGACGTTCCCAATCATCCCGAACTTCAGATCGCAACGACGCAGCATCGATGTCGCGCAGCGCCGGGTAGGCTTCGGGCAGCTGCCACAGCGGCAGATCCAGGGTGGGCAGGATAGTGACCTCGGTCAGTCGTTCGCGCGATCGCTGCGTGTGGATGTCGAATGACCGAATGCTCTCCAGATCTGTGTCAAAGAAGTCCAGGCGAACCGGAAGCTCGGAGGCTGGTGGAAAGATGTCGATGATCCCGCCTCGCACGGCGAACTCACCGGGTTCCTGCACCATGGGTGCTCGCCGGTACCCGATTCGCACCAGCGTGTCCTGCAACCGGTGGAGATCGACCTGGTCGCCGGGTGCCAGGCGGCAGGTGGCGTCAGTCAGGGCATCCGGGGTGATCAATCGCTGCAGCAACCCCGTTACCGGCGTGACGAGCACGGTTCGACCCTCGTGCCGCACGAGATCGTTCAGGATCGCCAGGCGCCGAATCCGCACCTCGGGGTCGTTGGCGAGGGCGTCGAATGGATGACCGTCCGGGGCGGGCCATATCTCGACCGTGTCGGCGGGGTCAACATACTCGCTGATGACATTTGCAAGGTGGTGCGCCCGATCCATCTGCGAAGTGACGATGATGACGTTGCCGTCGACCGCGTCGATCGTGGCCGCCGCGAACAGCGGACGGGATGCGTCCGGAAGGTCCTCGACCGACACGGTTTCGCCGCTGGAAAGCCTTGTGGTGATACTGGAAATGAGACTGAACTCACCGAGATGATCCAGCGCGTGGCTCAGGGTCATGCAGCACTCCGGTTCGTGGTGTTAGATGCACGGGCAAGACAACTACCGGGCCAGATCATCCAGCCCGTTGCGCATCGCAGGTTCAATGGTAGTCGCACGAGCGTTGTCGCGCGAATTGCCTGAATCGTGATGGTAGGATGCGACCATGGGCCGAATCGATGTTGTCGACACGGGAAGAGCTCGGAGATCATGACAGAGGCAAAGGAACAGCGGCTGAGAAGCATGCTGCGGGAAATGGGATCGGTCGTCGTTGCTTACTCCGGCGGCGTCGACTCTACCTATCTGCTGTTCATCGCTCACGACGTGCTTGGCGACCGATGCGTGGCCGCCAGTGGCTTGTCCGAAACATATGCGCCGGAGGAAATGGCTGAGGCGCGCGAAATCGCTGCTGAGCTGGGGGTCCGGTACGAGCTGCTGGCAACCATGGAGCTGACCGACCCCAGGTACGCCGACAACACGCATCAACGCTGCTTCTTCTGCAAGCAGGAGCTGTACGGCACGCTCACGGAGTTTGCGGTAGACGAAGGGTTGGCGCTGGTGATCGACGGGACGAACGCCGACGATCTCGATGACTTTCGTCCCGGCCTTCGAGCTGCCAGGGATCTTGGTGTGCGCTCGCCGCTCCAGGAACTGGGATTCACCAAGGATGAGATTCGCGCGCGATCGCGCGAGCATGGGTTGCGAACAGCGGAGAAGCCCGCCGTGGCCTGCCTGTCGTCCAGGTTTGCTTACGGTGACCGGATCACTCCGGAGAAGCTCAGGCAGGTGGCCGACGCCGAGTCCGGCATCCGCGGTCTGGGATTCCGTGGATTCAGGCTCCGCCACCATGACCGAATGGCCCGCCTTGAGTTTCTGCCCGACGATCTGGAGCGGGCTTTCGCCCAGCGAACGGCAATCACCGAGGTCGTGAAGGCTGCCGGGTATCGATACGTCGCCATTGACCTTGAAGGCTACCGAGCGGGAAGCCAGAATTCCAGCCTGCCGCAAACACTCCTGCGCATCACCCCGGTTTCCTGATTCGATCACGGGTGCGAAGATCGCTCGACGGCGACGGAATCGAGACGTCGCGTGTTGGAGGCGATCGTCTGAATCGTATCCACGGAGAATTGCGGATGGCAGCCCGAACAGCTGATGCGGTGGTCGTCGGGGGTGGTGTCAACGGCGCAAGCACCGCCTTTCATCTGGCGAAGGCCGGGTTGAAGAATGTCTCTCTGGTCGAGCGGTGGCATCTGGGTGCCGGAGCAACCGGCAAGAGCGGTGCGTTGGTGCGGATGCATTACAGCAATATCCCCGAGACGCAATTGGCCTTCACCAGCCTGAGGTACTTCGAGAACTGGTCCGACATCGTCGGCGGTGACTGTGGATTTCAACAGGTGGGTACGCTGGTTTTCGCTGCAGGCGAGCATCGTGAGCACCTTGAGGCGAACCTGGAGATACAACGGCAGGTCGGCGTCAACTCGCGGCTGGTCACAGCGGAGGAGGCGCTGGAGCTCGATCCCTCAGTGAACGTCGCAGAGGGTGACGTTGTCGGGTACGAGCCAGACTCGGGATATGCCGACCCGAGCGCCACGACCTACGGTTTCGCAAAGGCTGCCCGAGACTTCGGGGCAGTTGTGCTGGAGGATACGCGGGTCCTGCGGATCTTGACGGAAGGCGATCGGGTCACCGGAGTCGAAACGACCACGGGCATCATCGAAACATCGGTCGTAGTGGTTGTCGCCGGTGCGTGGGCGAATCAGCTCTTTGAACCACTCGGCATCGATCTGGGGGTGTATCCCCGCCAATCGCGTATTGCGATCTTTCGCTGGAGCCGCGATCGATCCTCGCTGCATCCCACCTGCATCGACCATGCGAACCACCTTTGGGCGAGACCGATCGACGGTAACTGCACACTCGGTGGCGCGGAGATGGGGCCGCCGCTGCTGGTGGATCCCGAGGAATTCCCGGAGTCGGTCGACCAGGACTATATCGATTTCACGCGCCAGCAGCTGGCAAAGCGGTACCCCTCAATCGCGCGAAGCAGCGCTCGCGGCAACTGGGCCTGCGCCTTGATGGGCAGTCCCGACTCGCGCCCAATCATCGGGGCGTTGGAGCAGTACGACGGGTTGTACACCATGACCGGTGACAACGGTACGTCGTTCAAGACTGCACCGGCGATCGGCAAATGTCTCGCGGAATTGATCGTCTCAGGCGAGGCCACGACGGTGGATCTGTCACCATTCCGCCCGTCGAGGTTTGCCGAGGGTAAACCGTGGCTGGATGCCACCGACTACGACCTGGAGGACGCGTCGGTCTCCCGATGAGGGGGAGCAGGGAAGCAGGCACACGGAATTCGATTGAGTTGAGTCGCTAGCCGCTGTCAGAACGGCGCCCATTTGCCGCTCTGCGGACGGCCAGGCAGGCGACTGCCTGCGGCAGGCCTGCCCCTACCAAGTCGATTTGTGATTGCTTGGCTTCCGTATCAGGTGCTGCTGGTCAGCCCGCAACGTCGTGAACTGGCCAACTGGCGGGCAACTGCTTCCACGCAGATGTCCGCCTTGCCATTCATCTCGCTCCGAGCATCCTTCTACGCTTCGGTGTCGATCTGCGCTCGCTGCAGCTTGCCGGAGAAGTCGACGTAGATGGCCTGCCACTCCGTGTAGAAGTCGAGTGCGGCGGTGCCGGCTTCGCGATGCCCGTTGCCGGTGCCCTTGGTGCCACCGAACGGGAGATGAATCTCGGCGCCGGTGGTGCCAGCGTTGACATACAGAATGCCGGTGTAGATATCCTGCATTGCCCGAAACGCGTTGTTGACATCCTGGGTGAAGATCGCCGCGGACAGTCCGTACTCGACAGAATTGGCGATATCGATCGCCTCGTCGAGGGAGTCGATCGGGACGAGCGACACCACTGGTCCGAAGATCTCCTCGTTGGCAATGCGCATGTCGCGGGAGACATCGCTGAACACGGTGGGCTCGTGGAAGTAGCCGTTCCCGAGGGGGCCATCAGAACGAAGGTTCCCGCCCGCGACGAGCGTCGCACCTTCCTGCTGACCGATCTCGACGTAGCGGT
>JAUIGA010000012.1 GCA_030430125.1 Chloroflexia bacterium
GGATCGCTGATCGGCAAGGTGCCCATGCCTGTGCAAAAGGTCTCGAGTGTCACGTTTGGCGGTCCCGACTATCGCACCGCTTTCATCACCACCGCGTGTGGTGGTGAGGCGCGAAGCGAGGAGATCGGTCTCCTCGCTGGGTCGCTCTTCGCGGTCGATCTCGGCGTGCGCGGCAAGCCACCCTATCGGTCCCGCATCCACCAGACTTGAACGAGACGCGCGTTCAGGCGCATGGTTGGGTCAAACCGGGGGCGCACCGTCGTTCAGGCGGGCAACCAGCAGCTTGTCGATCCGATGGCCATCCATGTCGACAACCTCGACGCGATACCCGGCAATCTCGACGGATTCTCCGGCCTGCGGGATATGCCCGAGTTGGTTCATCACGAATCCGCCAATGGTTTCGAACATCCCGCTTTCCTCGCCGGGGAGTTCACCAATGTCCAACAGCTCGCGTGTCTCGTGGGCGGGGAAATTGCCATCGAGCAACCACGACCCATCGGCGCGTTGTACGCTGCCCTTGATGCCCGTGTTTGTGTCGTCTTCCAGCTCGCCGACGATGTCCGAAAGGACGTCGCTCATGGTGATGAGGCCCGCCACACCGCCATATTCGTCAACGACGATGGCGTCTCGTGTTCCAGTGCTTCGCATCTGGTCGACCACGTTCAGGACCGGCGCGATCTCCGGTACGAACTGTGGCTCGTTCATCACGGCGCGGATGTCGAACGGCTCGCCCCTGAGATGCTGGTTCCACAGTGCTTCGGTGGACACGATACCCACGACGTTGTCGGTTGATTCCCTGGACACCGGGAAGTGGCTGTGCGACTCCGCCAGCATGATCGCCCGATTGTCCTCGTCGGTATCCGTGAGATCAAGGAACACCACGCGGTGCCGCGGTGTCATCAGCTCAGCGGCGGCGCGTTCACCTACCTCGAACACACCGGCAACCATTTCGGTCTCGGCGCGCTCGAACACGCCGGCTTCATGTCCCTCGCGCAGCAGGTGATGCACTTCGTCCACGCTCACGGTTTCCTCGTCGCTGCCGTGCTGCCGGATCAAGCGCAGCACGATGTCGCTGGACCACGCCAACAAGGAGACGACAGGCGCGGTGACGCGCGACATTGCGCGCAGCGGCCGCGACATCAGGGTGGCCACGGTTTCGGCCTGTTGGAGTGCGATGCGCTTGGGCACCAGCTCCCCGATGACCAGTGACAGGTAGGTAATCGCGAGGACCACGACAACACCCGCAACGGTGCGGGCAGTCGATGGGTTAATGCCCGGAAACGATTCGATCAGGTTGCCAACCGGCTGGGAAAGCGTTGCACCACCAAGCGCGCCGGTACCGACACCGATGAGGGTAATGCCGATCTGGACCGTCGAGAGGAATCGGTCGGGCTCCGCGGCCAGCTCCAGCGCGACCCTTGCGCCCTCGCTGCCGTTGGCGGCTCGCTGCTGCAGGCGAGGTGTCTTCGCTGACACGACCGCAAGCTCCGACATTGCCAACAAGCCATTGAAGACGATGAGGATCAGAACGATGACGAACTCGAGACCGGCCACCTGGCGCTCCTGTCCCGCCCGTTCCGGGCAGATGTGCGATAGAGTGCAGTTACGGCACGCGCCAAGTATCGCAGAATGTTCGCATCGACCCGGGCAACGAATCGCCGAACATGGCAGCACAGGAGATGTCCATGGCACACGAGACCGTCTTTGCAATGGAGAGTTCGGCAATCAAGTTCGGCCCGGGGGCGACGCGAGAAATCGGGGACGATGTGCAGGTGCGGGGCTGCCGGCGCGTGATGCTGCTGACGGACCCGCGTTTGACGGACGGCCCGATCATGGATACGGCGCGGGTTGCCCTCGACGATGCCGGGGTCGAGTACGACATCTTCGACGACATCTACGTGGAGCCGACCGACTATTCGTTCAGGGCAGCGATCGAATTCGCGGTCGAAGGTGGATACGACGGCTTTGTCGCCGTCGGCGGCGGTTCCGTCATGGACACCGCCAAGGCCGCGAATCTCTACAGCACTCACCCGGCTGAATTCCTCGCCTACGTGACCAAACCGATCGGTGAAGGTCGGCCAGTACCCGGCCCCCTCAAGCCGTTTATCGCCGTGCCGACAACAGCCGGCACCGGAAGCGAGACGACAGGCAACGCCGTGCTCGACTTTCCCGAGTTCGGCACGAAGACGGCGATCGCTCATCGATACCTGCGACCGTCACTCGGAGTGATCGATCCCGACAACGTGCGCGATCTGCCACCGATGGTGACCGCCTGTTCGGGACTGGATGTCCTGTGCCATGCGCTGGAGTCCTACACGGCCGTGCCGTTCGACCAGCGCCCGGCGCCGGAGAAACCGCACCTGCGCACCCCATATCAGGGGGCGAACCCGGTGGCCAACATCTGGTCCGCCGAGGCGATTCGAATCGGGGCCAGGCATCTCGTCGATGCCGTCAATGATCGAGATGCGGCGAGTGCTCGCGGACAGATGCTGCTTGCTTCCACACTTGCCGGCATCGGGTTCGGCAATGCGGGTGTCCACCTGCCGCACGCGCTTTCCTACCCGATTTCCCGCCTGTCGCGGGACTACTTCCCGCCGGACTATCCGCACGATCACAGCCTGGTTCCGCACGGCATGTCGGTGGCACTGACCGCCCCGGCGATCTTCCGCTGGACTGCCGATGCGGCGCCGGATGCGCACCGCCAGGCAGCGCTGTTGCTCGGAGCGTCGCCCACCGAGGTCGACGAGTCCAATGCCGGTGAGGTGTTGGCTGACATCTTCACCGGCATCATGAAGGCCACCGGGATGCCGAACGGTCTCAAGGGGGTCGGCATCACCGAGACCGACCTCGATGCCCTGGTAGCGGGCACGCTACCGCAGCAGCGCTTGCTGGTGATCTCGCCAAAGCAGCCGACCGAGGCGGATATCCGGCAGCTCTTTGCGGACAGCATGACACTCTGGTAAGAGCCGTCCCCAAGGGCAGGTTGGAACCGGGGTTCACCTGCGCGCGTGTCACAGCTGGCCTCAGGTATGCTGGTGTCGCGGTAATCCGAATCCAGGCGGGAGGTCGTGATGACGATACGCGTGGCACTTGCGCAGGTCCAGCCAGCGACGCGGGATGTACCGGCAAATCTCCGTACCTTCGACAACGCCATCGAGCGGGCGTCGTCGGAAGGTGCGGACCTGGTGATTTTTCCTGAGCTGGCGCTTACGGGGTACGGGTGCGGCGATGCGTTCTTCGACGTCGCCGAACCGGTTCCGGGGCCTTCGACGGAGCATCTGGTCGAAACGGCGCGGCGTCATCAGCTTCATGTGATCTGGGGGATGCCTGAGCGCGGATTGCCCGGCGTACTCTACAACTCGGCGGTCCTGGTCGGTCCGGAGGGGCACATCGGGACGTGGCGAAAGCACACCCTGCCTGGCCACGCCACCGACCATGCTGGCGCCGGCGCGTTCCCGGACCGGCGGTACTTTCGGCTCGGTACTCAAAGCCCGGTCTTCGACACGCCGATCGGCCGCATCGGCATGATGGTCTGCTACGACATTTTCTTCCCGGAGATTGCTCGGCTGCTGACGCTCAAGGGGGCGGATTTGCTGGTGGGCATCTCCGGATCGCCATCGTTCGAGCGGTCGATCTTTGAGCCGCTGGTTTTGGCGCGAGCGATGGAAAACACCACCTGGCTGGCCTACTGCAACCTGGCGGGCGCCGAGGGCGAGACGTCGTACTGGGGCGGCAGCCGGCTGATCGCGCCGGGCGACCCGGCGACGAAGGTGCCTGGCTGCCCGATTGTCTGTCAGGCGCGGTACGACCACGAGGATCTTGCCTTTGGCGAGGTTGACTACTCACTGACCCATCGATTCCGCCCGAGCTTCCCGGTCCTGCGGGACATCCGGGCCGAGATGTACGATCAGTTGCGCACCGCGGTCGCCGATTCCATCGACTGACCGTGACTCACTGATTGACGACGGTCTCGCCGGCGGCCAGCGCGGGTTCGGGCAAAGCCCCGATCACGACAATGTGGTGTTTCGCGCGGGATAGCCCGACGTAGCACAACATGTCGCGTTCCTCGCGCTTGCGGGTCAGCTCGTCGGCTTCGGCGAGGATCACGACGTCCCGCTCCAATCCCTTGAACGCGTGAATCGTACTGACGCGAATTGCAGCGCCGCTCGCGTCATCCTCCCATGTCAGCGACCGATTGCCGAGCTTCATGCCTTCCTTGAGGGAGCTGCGGCTCCTGCTCTTCGGGGTCAACACCACCATGTTGTCGGGTTTCAACCCCTCTCCGTCCACCAGGTCGGCGACGACGCCCCGGAGAGTCTCCGAATCGCTTGGCCCGCGTGGTACGACCTGCATCTGACGACCTGGCGGCCCACCGGCTCGCGGCTTGGGTGTGTCCTGGTAGTAGTCCATCACCGCCTCGTGGATGCGCATCGTGTTGCGGCAATTGGTGTCGAGGGAGTACGGCGCATTCGGTACCGGCATCTCGCCCGATCGATGGTAGATGCGCTGGTTGTCGTCGTGGAAGATGTAGAACACTCCAACCTCGGGGTCGCGCAGCAGCTCCTCCAGGGTGATCCACCATTCGGTCGCGAAGTCCTGACCCTCATCGACAACGATCGCGTCGTATCTGCGGTCCGGCAATCGCGCGATGGCATCCATGAATGCCTGCGGCAGGTCCCACTCCCAGAAGCCGGATGCGTCGACTCCGGACGGCACGGTTTGGGGAGTACCGGCGGCATTGCACATCGTCATTGCGAGGTCATGATAGTGCTGGACGGTCACGCGTTCGAATTCCGGGCGCCCGTCGATCCGCATGCGCTGCTGAAGCCAGCCGGAAAGTCCCTTGTTGTAGCAGGTCAGGAGCACATCGAAACCCTGCATGGCGAGGCGTCGCGCTTTCTCGATGGCGAGCATCGTCTTGCCGGACCCAGCGCAGCCTTCGATGCGGGCGCGGCGCTGGGACTGCATGAAGTGCAGGAGGTCGTACTGGCGCTCGGTGAGCTCCACAACCTCCTCCTCGCCCTCGAGCATCTCCGCCGCGAGCCCAAGACGATGGATCTGTCGGGTAGGGCGAATCAGGTCGACGATCGCCGCGATGTCGCTTTGATTGAGTTTGAGCTGATTTCCAGGCGAGCCATACATGCGACGAACCGCGGCTTCGATGGCATTCAGGTCGCTGGACCCCATCCACATGGTGGGATCGATTCCGGCGCCGAACGGGTGGTCGTCGATGCGGACGCTCGGGAACGCAGCACCATAGGTGAATGCGAAACTGGCACCTTGTGTGGCCGGGGATTCACGGATCAGACCAACGACGCTGTGCATGCTGTTCCTGGCCTGATCGAATGGGTTCTTGATGTTGTGCACGTGTCCACGTGTGTCGGTCGAATTCCACTGTCCTGTGGATCCGTCGACCGTGATCTGACCCCCCTTGACCTCGATGACGAGCAGGCCCAGGGTCGGGTGCAGGATGACGAAGTCAGCTTCGCCGTCGCTGTCCCGCCGGTTTCTCCGCCGGCGTGTCCACGCAACTGAGTGCAGCACCGTGAACTCATCGGGCAGCTGCTCCTGGAACTGACGGAATAGTTGACGCTCGGCCTTGCTGGTGGTGCCGGGAGCGATCGATTTCGGGAACATGCGGGCCACGTGGCGGGAACCTCCAGATTGGCATCGGGTATCTCACGCTACATCCTGACCACGGAAACGCCAATCGTCAACTGGTCCCGGAGAAGTCGGCCACCCGAGTTGGCACGGCGCTGAGACACGCCTCGCGTCCTTCCGGGGTGTCGATCGAGCAGACATCGTCGGCAACGCCATCCCGCCCGGACTCTGGCTGGAGCGTGACATGCGCGATCCCGAATCTGTCGCGGAGCATGTCCGCGAGCGCCGGCAGGATGCGGTTCCAGTCCCCGGGATCCGCGACGTCGATGTGAGCGCTGATCGCGGTGAACCCTGACGTGACCGTCCATATGTGCAGGTCGTGCACGCCTTCCACTTGGTCGACCTCCGTTATTGCCTCGCGCACCATCCGGGCGTCGATGTCGGGTGGAGCAGCTTCGAGGAGCACCTCGACGGACTCTCGCATGAGTCTCCATGAGCTCCACAGGATCAGCATCCCGATGAGCGCCGAGAGGATCGGATCGGCCAGGTACCAGCCGGTTGCCAGCATGACGATTGCGGCAACGATCGCTCCGACCGATCCGAGCAGGTCGCCGAGCACATGGAGGTAGGCCCCACGCGTGTTGAGGTCATGCTGGTGTCCGTCACCACGGGACAACACCAAGGCAGAGGCAACGTTCGCGGCAAGCCCGGCAACTGCGACAGCGAGCATCGGTCCGCTGTCGATTTCGGGAGGATCGCCGATGCGCTGAATCGCCTCCCAAAAGATGTAGATCGATACCGCGACCAGCGTCGCCGAGTTGACGAGCGCGGCGAGGACCTCCGCCCGGAGGAATCCGTAGGACCGTTCGGGAGTTGCGGGGCGTCGCGCGAGCCACGAAGCAAAAAGCGCCAGGGCCAGGGCGGCGGCGTCGGTCAACATGTGGCCCGCGTCAGCCAGCAACGCCAGGGAGCCGGTGATGACTCCACCAATCACCTCGACCACCAGGAACGTGGTGGTGATTGCCAGCGCGATGGCGAGCGGACGTCTCGACGACAACCGCGACGGTGTCCCCGCGGATTCGTCGTGGGTGTGATCTTTCTTGTTCACTGTCTCATTCCACGTCGTTCACAAGATCGGCAACCGAGTCGACGATCCGCGTTGGTCGATAGGGATATCGCTCCACTGCCTCCCTCGACGTGATCCCCGATAGCACCAAAATGGTTCTCATGCCGGCTTCCAGGCCGGCAACGATGTCGGTGTCCATTCGGTCACCGATCATGACCGTCGCATCGGAATGCGCATCGATGGCGCGCAGGGCGGAGCGCATCATCAGCGGGTTCGGTTTCCCAACGAAATATGGCTCGACACTGGTCGCCTTCGAGATCATCGCCGCGACCGCGCCGGTGGCCGGCACCAACCCCTCGGGCGACGGGCCGGTTGGATCCGGGTTGGTGGCGATGAATCGAGCACCGGCGTCCACCAGGCGAATCGCTCGCTGTATGCGCTCGAAGCTGTAGGTTCGTGTCTCCCCGAGTACGACATAGTCGGGGTCGCGATCGGTCTGCGTGTAGCCGATCTCGTAGAGCGCCGTCGTCAGGCCGGC
Organism: Chloroflexia bacterium; assembly: GCA_030430125.1. Classification (GTDB taxonomy): domain Bacteria; phylum Chloroflexota; class Chloroflexia; order Thermomicrobiales; family UBA6265; genus JACCVC01. The sequence continues at coordinate 7,206 of JAUIGA010000012.1, forward strand.
CTCGCCAATCACGAATGCGGTTCCATTGGGTCGTTGGCTGGCGAGGAAGCGGGCGGTAGCCAGCGCTGAGGTCCAGATGTCAGCGTCGGCGACATCGAGTCCGAAGTGGCGGAGCCTGGCCGCGAGATCGCGCGCGGTGTAGATCGAGTTGTTGGTGAGGATGAGGAATCGGCATCCCGCTTCACGCAGTCGTTCAATGAAGCGATCGGCGTTCGGAATGAGCCGGTCCTCTCTCACGATCACGCCATCCATATCCATCAGGTAATTCTGAACCTGCGAGCTGTCGTGCAACGTGTGCTCCCCCCGATCGCAAGTTTTCGCCGATGCCGCCTGCGTTCACGGTACCACGTGTCGAGTGCGTGCTCGAGTTCCAGGTACGAGGAATGTTGGCACTGCTTGCCGCGAAACTTCTGGGAATAGTTCGCAATACTTGCCTGTCGCGAGTTCGCGTTGGCTTCGCGCATGGATTTGATTTGCCGTATGGTCTTGACAGAATATATCGTGTATTATGGGGCCAGCATCCAGGGGCCAACGGCATTCATTCTGCACTATGGGTTCAGCACCACTGTGCACCACTCTTGGAGGAAACTCTATGGGACGGCGAATGTGGCGTGCGACAGGCGCCGTGGTGGCAATGTTGGTATTTGCTATTGTCGGGCTGGTGGGAATCTCGGCTCAGTCGGTGGGAAACTCCTCCGTGTTCGAAGGGGATTCAGGATCGTTCCAGCACCAGATCTTGATCAATGGGTCATTCGAGCCCGGTGACAGAGTGTCGTACAGTTCCAGGGACGGGTCCGCGACGGTAGCCGATGGCGACTACGGTGCGGTGAATGCAGATGCCGTATGCCCCAGCGGGGGTGACCGTTGTTCATCCGTCTTCGCCTATGTCACCATCTTTGGCGACACTGACATTGAATCGGATGAGCAGTTCTACATCGATGTGTCTGGTGTGGGCACCGCTACGATTACCATTCGCAACGACGATGAGGAGACGCCGCCGGATACAACTCCCCCAACACTGAACCTGCCGGGCAACCTGACCGAGGAAGCAACCGGGCCTGGCGGGGCGGCGGTCTCATTTTCGGTCTCCGCTTCCGACAACGATTCCCCACCCGCGACGGCTTCATGTGACGCGACGTCAGGTGCGACATTTCCACTGGGCACGACCACGGTGAACTGTTCGGCCAGCGACGCTGTGGGTAACACCGCTACCGGAAGCTTCAATGTGATCGTGCAAGACACGTCGCCGCCGGCAGTAACCGTGCCCGGCGACCTCACCGCGGAGGCGACCGGGCCGAGCGGTGTGAGCGTGACGTTCAGTGCCAGCGCCACCGATGCCGTCAGTGGCGATCTGCCAACGACCTGTACCCCTGCGACCGGAGACACATTCCCCCTGGGAGCCACGCAAGTGACCTGCTCTGCCACCGACGCCGCAGCGAATATCGGCAGCGCCAGCTTCAACGTGACAGTTCAGGACACCACCGTTCCCGAAGTCACGGTGCCCGGCAACATCCATGCAGAAGCAACCGGGCCGGAAGGGGCGGTAGTGACGTTTGATGCAACCGCAAGCGATACCGTCTCCGGATGGCTTGCGACAGGTTGTTCCCCGGCAACGGGAGTGACATTCCCGCTTGGCACGACACCGGTGACCTGCTCCGCCACCGATGCCGCCGGAAATACGGGGTCGGCAACCTTCGAAGTGACAGTGCGGGACACCATTGCACCGGAGGTGACCGTTCCGGACACAATCATCGCGGAAGCGACCGGACCATCTGGCGCCGTGGTGACGTACATGACCAGTGTTGCTGACGCCGTGAATCCCAATCTGGTGGCATCCTGCGCGCCCTCATCGGGCGAGACGTTCCCGTCGGGGAGCACATCGGTAACGTGCACAGCCACCGATGCCGCTGGGAATACTGGCTCGGCGAGCTTCAACGTGACTGTTCGGGACACGACTCCGCCAACACTGAACCTCCCCGAGAATATCTTCGTGGATGCAACCGGACCAGAGGGAGCGGTCGTAACATACATCGCCGGCGGGACAGACATCGTTGATGGAAAGGTGCCGGCTTCGTGTGCCCCGGTCTCTGGAACGGTCTTCCCGCTGGGCACCACGACAGTCACATGCACCGTGTCCGACAACGCTGGCAACACGAGCGACGCGGAATCCTTCGCGGTTGCCGTCGAAGACATGAGGGCGACGCGCATCTGTGAGGCAGCCATTGCCGGCGCAGGATCAGGTTCGGGGCCATTTGGCAATCATGAGTTGGTGGAGGGTAGCACCTGGGGAGGCAGTGGCGATCAGGTGATCGTTGGAACCAACGGCGCAGAAACCCTGGTTGGCGGCAGGGGCAACGATGTACTGTGCGGCCTGGGTGGCAACGACGTACTCATCGGCGGTTCCGGCGACGACATCCTGGTTGGCGGCGAAGGCAACGATACGCTCCTCAGCGGGAGTGGTGCCGACACGATCTATGCCACCGATGGCGAGACGATTGTTGGCGGCTCGGGAGGCAACGACACGTTGCTGGAATGGTTGCCGTAGCGCGTTGCCCAAGAGGTTGGTTACTTCCCCTCCCGAGGTAGGCAGGGGAGGGGATCTCGGACGCCTGGCGCAATGGCCGGCGGTGGCCAGGTAATTTGCCCGAGATGCGCGATGCATTTTGGCGATCCTGGGCTGGTGCCGCAAGGCAGGTGTCCAGCGACGGCAGTTGGGTCAAACCGGGAGATTGGCAGTAGGCTCGCCTTGGCCGGACCCGTGAAGGTGGCATCGTACCCAGTGGTGCGCGTTGAGGCGGGTCACCCCCGGCATCGCCTCCTGGCACTCGGGCATAACGTGTGGACAACGCGGCGCGAACGGGCAACCAGGTGGCGGGTCGATGAGAGAGGGTATCTCGCCACGAGTGGTCGCTTCGTCTGTCCGCAGTCCGGCATGGGGGTTCGGCACCGCGGACAGCAGCAACTGAGTGTAGGGGTGCGCCGGCTCGTCGATCAGCTCCCGGCTCTCTGCGCCTTCGACCATTCGGCCGGCATACATCACGTTGGTTTCGTCCGCGATGTAGCGAGCGCTCGCGATATCGTGGGTGATATAGAGGAAAGAGATGCCGTTCTCTTCCTTGAGTCGTTCCATCAGGTTGAGCACACCGATGCGGATCGAGACATCCAGCATCGACACCGGCTCGTCCGCGAGCATCACCTTGGGGTCGACCGCGAGGGCGCGGGCGAACGCCACGCGCTGACGCTGACCACCGGAGAGCTGGTAGGGATACTTGCTCGCGGTCTCGCCGGGAGGGGTCAACCCAACGGTTTCGAGCAGCGTCTCTACTCGTTCTCGAATCGCTGACCGTCCCTTTGCCTTCCGGTGGATTCGCAGAGGGCGTTCGATCGCGTGCCGAATGGTGTGCGCGGGATTGAGCGACCCAAACGGATCCTGGAAGACCATCTGCACATCCTCGCGATACGACAGCGAGGCCGATCGCGGTTCTTCCCGGAGGATGTCCCGACCGTTGTACAGAATCCGCCCGCCGGTGGGCTCGATCAACCGTGCCAGCGCTCGCGCGGTCGTGCTCTTGCCGCTGCCGGACTCACCCACGAGCGCAACAATCTTCGCGCGCGGCAGGGAGAACGAGACATCCTGCAGCGCATGCACCGCTCGTTTGTCCAGAACCCCGCCGACCGGGAAGCGCTTGGTGAGGTGCTGGACTTCCATGACGAAATCCGTCGATCTCTGCGCGACGGTGGCTGTACCACCCTGGTGCCGATCAATGCTCACGGATAGCCTCCTGCGCCTGTGGCGTGCGGGATTCCGGGTAGAGATGGCAGGCAACGCGGTGCCCCGGCTTCGCTTCCGCAAACAGCGGCTCGCTGCCGCAGGGCTCGAACCTGCGTGGGCATCGTGCCGCGAACCGGCAACCGGCTGGTGGGTGGACCAGATCGGGCGGCGACCCGGGAATGCCGCTGAGTTTGACGCGGTCGCCGGTCAGCGGCGGGAACGAGCTCATCAGGCCGTTGGTGTACGGGTGGAGTGGCTGCTCGAACAACTCGCGCGCGTTGGCCAGCTCGACGATCTGCCCGGCGTACATGATGGCAATTCGATCCGAAATCTCCACGAGCAGCGAGAGGTCGTGCGTGATGAACAGAATGGAGAACCCGAGTTCCTGCTTGAGCCGGGAGATCGTCGACATGATCTCCTTCTGGACCACCACATCGAGCGCGGTGGTCGGTTCGTCCATGATCATCAAGGGCGGATTGAGCGCCAGCGCAATCGCGATCACCGCGCGCTGGCGCATGCCGCCGGACAGTTGGTGGGGATAGCTGTCGATCCGCGCGGCCTCGATCCCGACGATGCGGAGCAGCTCCTCGGCGCGCTCGAGGGCCTTGCGACCCGGCATGCGCTGATGGGCCTGGATCGCATCGGTGATCTGGTCGCCGATAGTCATCACGGGGTTGAGCGAGTTCATCGCGCTCTGGAAAACCATCGAGACGTCGCGCCACCGGAACTCGTTGAGCTGGTCGTCCGACATGTCCAGGATGTCGTTGCCATCGAATAGCACCCTGCCGTTCGTGATCACCGCCGGCGGCTGCAGGATCCGGAGGATTGCCTGGGCCACGGTCGATTTGCCGCAGCCCGATTCACCTGCGAGACCCATCACCTCGCCGGGCCGGATGTCGAAGGTCACGCCATCGACGGCGCGAACGGGCCCACGCGGACTCAGGTATTGAACCTTCAGATCCTCGATGCGAATCAGCGGCGCGGCACCGGCGGGTGTGCCCTGGCTGTTCGATGTCTCAGTGGCGATTGCCATCTCAATCTCCAGACGTTGGGCGCAGGACCGGGGTCGCGCGGGATTTGCCGAGCTTGCGATTCGAAGTTCGAAGCAACGTGTTCGTGTCACGCTGCGAACGCAAGCGAGGATTCGTCACTTCGTCGATCGCGTAGTTGATCATCGACATGGAAAACGCCACGAAGGCGATGCACAAGCCGGCAGGGACAAAGGTCCACCACGCCCCGGTAAGCAGTCCGGCATTGTTCTGCGCCCAATACAGGTTGGTGCCCCAGCTTGTGGAGCTTGGATTTCCCAGGCCGAGGAACTCGAGACCGGCCTGTGCCCCGATGGCGTAGGTCACGGCGCCGAACATGCCCGCCACGACGATCGAGAGCATGTTGGGCAGGATCTCCGCGAAGATGATGCGAAAACTGCTCTCGCCACTGACGACCGCCGAGGATACGTAGTCCTTCTCGCGCAACGATAGTGTTTGCGAGCGCAACACGCGCGCGCCGTAGGCCCAGCTCGTAACGGTCAGAACCAGGACTATGGTCCAGAATCCGGCCGGCAGGAACGCCGCCAGCACGACGAGCAGCGGCAGGCTGGGAATGATCAGGAACACATTGGTGACCAGGGAGAGCACGTCGTCGATACGACCGCGGAAGTACCCGGCGGTCATGCCGACCAGCGCGCCAATCACGGTGACAGCGACGCCGACGATCAGGCCGGTCCCAAGCGAGATACGGGTGCCCCAGACGGTTTGGGAAAAGACGTCCTCGCCCGATCCCGTGGTGCCGAACCAGTGGTCCAGCGACGGCGCCTGGTGGGGACGGGCTACGAACTCGTCAGGATCGTACGGCGCGATAGCTGGGGCGAACGCGCCGACCAGGATGAAGATCAAGAGGATCGACGCGCCGATGGTCGCCTTGCGGTTGGCGAGAATCAGTCCCAGCAGTCCTGATCTGAAGATACGGCCGGCGCGCGAGTGCTCCTGCTGCACCAGCTCGTCACCGGTCGGGCCGGCGCTTTCTACCGTGGAAATCGTGCTGCTCATGTGGCGCCTCCGGTGCTACGGTGGTTCATGCTGGCGGCCGTGCAGGTCTCGAACACACGGAGCTGTGAGTTGCGCTACGCGCCGCGGACACGAGGGTCGAGACGGACATACAGCAGGTCCATGACAAGATTCGCGCCGAGTACCGAGAAGGTGATGATCAGGAAGATACCCTGCATCAGCGGGTAATCGAGATTTCTCACCGCGCCGAGCAACTGGTAGCCAAGACCTGGATAGCTGAACACGACCTCGGTGAGCAGCGCGCCGCCAAGGATGAATCCAAGCTGCATGCCGAAGGCGGTCAGATTCGGCAACAGTGCGTTGCGCGCGGCGTAGTTGAACATCACTCGTCGCTGAGGCAGCCCCTTGGCCTCCGCCATCATCACGTAGTCTTCCGAAAGTGTGGAGATCATCGTGTTGCGCATACCAAGCACCCATCCACCGATGGCAACCACGACCAGCGATGCGGCGGGAAGAACGAGGTGATAGGCGACACTGCCGACGAACTCCAGTGACCACGACGGCGAGATGTTTGAAGAGTACGCATGTCGCAAGGGAAACCAGCCCCATTCGAATCCCATGAAAAAGAGCGCCAGAAGCGCCAGCCAGAAGTAGGGAAACGAGCCGACAAAGATCAGGAGCGGCGGCATGACCGAGTCCACAAGACCGCCCCGGCGCCACGCGCCGATTATGCCTAGCAGGTTGCCGATCAGGAAGGCGACGATGGTAGCGGTGAGTCCAAGCAGCAGCGTCCAGAAGAAGCTAGTGCGGATGATGTCGGTGACGGGTGTCGGGAAAGCCGAAATCGCGATCCCGAACTCGCCGCGCATCAGGTTGCCGAGATAGTCGAAATATTGTTGCCAGAGAGGATCGTCGGAGAGCCCGTAGGCCTTGCGCATCGCGTCGATCGTCTCGGGTTGCACGCGCCCCTGCATGCGGGCCATCACGGCATCGCCCGGATCGCCCGGCATCATGCGCGGAAGAAAGAAATTGAGGGTTATCGATACCCATGCTGCGAGCGCATAGAATCCGAGGCGCCTCAGGATGAAATTCATGGGGTAGACCGCCTTTCACGCGGCATGGATGCCGTGATGCGCAACGGACCCTGCCCCACCGAACCGGCCAACGCCGGTCCGGTGGGTGCGATTGTCGGACCTGGCTACTCCTTCGCGGTGACTGTGTTCAACACGAGCAGCGCCTCGTCAGAGTAGGTCGAAAGCAGGGCGTACGGGTTCTCTTCGTTCGGGAACCCTTCGAAGCGCATAGTGTTGTACTGACCCCACTGCGGCCCCGGGAAGAGGGGGATTGCCGGTGCGTGCTCGGCGTACAATCGCTGCAGCTCGACCGCGATCGCCTGCTGTTCCGCCGGATCGGACGTGGCCGCGAACTGATCCAGGAGCGTGTCGGTCTCCTCGAGTTGGAACCGATGCCAGTTCTCACCCGCGGACTCGCCGATCTCCCGCCAGGTTGTCGACGACATCACGCCGCGATAGAAGTTAAAGACTGTCGCCCCCTGCGAGCTCCAGCCGATCGACATGGTGAAGTCGCCGTTCTGGACATTCGTCTGCCAGGTCGCCTGCTCGTACGGCTGGACCGTGACGCGCATCCCGATATCGCTCAGGTTCTGCGACATGATCTCGCACGCCTGCACCCAGTCGGACCAGCCAGACACCACGTTCAGCTCGAACTCGAGCGGCGTGCCGTCCTCCATGACGCGGACGTCACCGTCCATCGCGAGGCCGGCCGCGTCGAGCATTTCGTTCGCCGCGTCAACATCGTAGGTCGCCCATCCGGCGTTGGCAGCCTCTTCGTCCTTGATGGTCTCGAAGGCGTCACTGAGCCCCGTGGTGTCAGCGGGGTGGGTGTAGCCATACATCGCGATCTCCACGATCTGGTCGCGGTTGATTGCCATGCTGATTGCCTTGCGGACATCGACGTTGTCGAACGGGGCTACCGTGGTGTTCAGGTAGAGATGGACGTCAGCGCCGGTGGCCGGGAACCAATAGTGGAAGTGCTCCGGATCCTGGGCCACGTAGGTCTGCTCGATGTCAGGGATGAAGTTCGCGGCCCAGTCGTTCTCGCCGTTGATGGTGGCTAGGTTGACCGCGTCATTGGTCGGGTAGGCGGGGATGTGGAGCCCCTGGAAATGCGGTTTGCCTTCCTGCCAGTAGTTCGGGTTGCGATGCAGCTCCCAGATTTGCGGCTCGAATCGGACTACCTCGGTGAACGGACCGGTGGCGACCGGATTCTCGTTGGTGAAGGTGACCAGATCGCCGGCTTCGGAGAAGATGTGCTGGGGAACGATCATCTGGCCGCCGATGTCGTACAAGCCGATTGTGTAGGGCTGCAGGAAGGTAAAGACCACCGTCGTGTCGTCGGTTGCCTCGATCGATTCGAGGAACGGCGCGATCACCGCGCCGCCGTTGCCCGGGATGGCTTCGTTCTCCATGAAGATGTTGAACGTATAGGCGACATCGTTGGCGGTGAACGGGGTGCCATCCGACCAGAGCACGTTCTCGCGCGTCTTGAAGGTGAGGACGGTATTGTCCTCGTTGAAGCTCCATTCCGTCGCCAGCCAGGGCACGATCTCGGCATTGATCTGGGTGTAGATGAACAGGCGCTCGTAGATGCCGTCAATCGTCGGCCAACGGTTGCTCGACCCCTCCGGCAGCAGCGGGTTGAAGTTCCTGGTCCAGGTTGATGCCTGCTCGCTCGATACAGTCATCAGCCGGTCGGACACCGTTGCCGCTGGTGTACCTTCCTGCGCGGCAAGCGTGGCTGGCACGTGCCCGTGGATCAGGATCCACCCCAGAGCGGTAGCCGACATCCCAAGCGCCGTCGCGCGCTTCATCAGCTCGCGGCGGTCGATGTGACCTTCACGGAAATCGCGGGCGAGTTGCTCGTAGGAATGCGTCGTCATGAATCCACGCTCCTTTGGCTGGGTCACTTCTGCGGCATGATTCGCCGCCAGATTCGTTCCACCAGATCAGTCAATCGACGTCCAGGTTGCCGATTGCGACCTCCTTTCGTTCAACTCCTGCATCCAATCGTTCGGCTTCCGTATTGTTGTGATAGCCGCACGATGTGCGAACGATGAGTTCTGTCGGGAGCCACACCTGCTGGTGCGGGTGAGCCGGATCAGCGATACGCGCGTGTAGTAGGTCAACGGCTCGTCGCCCTTCTTCGCGGGCAGGCTGCCGGATGTTGCTGATGCCGAGAGCCGCGGTGCGGTCAGGACGAATGTCGTCGAAGCCCATCACCCCGAGCGACCGTGGTATCTCGATGCCGAGCCTCCGTGCAGCCTGAATCACACCGACCGCCATCGTGTCGCTGGCGGCGAAGATCGCGTCAGGGGCGTCTGGTCCGGAAAGGAGAGAAACGGCAATGTCATGAGCGCGCCGCTGATCATAGTCGGCGTCGTGGACCGTGGCGGGGATGCCGGCGTCCGATGCAGCTGCCCTGAAACCGTCGATCCGGTCGAGCGACGACACCAGGGTCGCCGGGCCTGCCAGCATCGCGGCCTTCCGGCGATTGTGAGACAGCAGGTGCTGTGTGGCCAGATAGGCGGCGTGACGATTGTCGATGTCGACCCAAGTCGCATCGATCGTGGTCGTGCGCCCGATGACCACAAAGGGAAAATCGGATTCCTGAAGCAGACGGGTGCCAGTGGTATCTGCAAGGCTGGTGGCGAGGACGACACCGTCGAGCTGCCGGCCGCGCAACATGCGCTCGATGAGGCGGTTGGCGGCGTGAGGATCGGTTTCGGACTCCATCAGCAACATCAGGCTCAGATCCTGCTCCTGGCAACCGTCCATGCATCCCTGGATGACGATGGGAAACCAGGGGTCACTGAAGATCTTTGAGGCTATAGCGGGGATCACCAACCCGATGACCCGTGTACGACGAGACGCAAGACTCCGGGCGGCGGCGTTTGGATGAAAGTTGTGCTCGGCAATGACAGCCTGCACGCGGATGCGAGCACGGTCGCTGACCCGGGGATCGTTGTTGATGACCCGGGAAACCGTTGAGCGAGAGACGCCAGCGAGTTTTGCGATGTCTTCGAGATTCATCGCGATCAACCTCGGCACGCTGCCGAACAGCGGGTACGATGCACCACGTTCAGGAGGTCTTGAAATGCGTGGGAGCGCTCCCACAGGAATGGAGGGATAGTAGTCGCTCCGTTGGCCTTTGTCAACATGTCGTGTAGCCAATCACCACCGGTGATCATCAAGCGCCCGCCTCGCAACCTCGTATCCGCGTCTACCGATCAATTTGCACGGGTTGGTGCGATGCGGGCTACTCCCGCCCGCTGGAGCTATCGCTTCCCGGTCGGAATGCGGTCTCATGAACAGCAGGTTGGGCGATTTGCAAGCCGTATCATGGTCCCGAATCCCCGGCAAGGAGCCTTTGTGACTTCAGGAGCAATCCCATGGCGGACACGACCGACGCGATCACCCGTTCCGTGATTGACCGATTTAACGCCGCGTTCAACCGTCACGACGTCGACGCAATCATGACTCTCATGACCGATGATTGCGTCTTCGAGAACACCTCCCCACCTCCCGACGGCGAACGTTCCGAGGGGCAGGCGGCGGTGCGCGCCGTTTGGGCCGCGCTCTTCGCCGGCACATCGAGCGCGCACTTCGAGACCGAGGAGGTGATCGTCGCCGGCGACCGTGCCACCGTGCGCTGGCGCTACTCGTGGCACGGCGGGCACGTACGAGGCGTCGATGTCTTCCGCGTGCGAGACGGCCAGGTGGCCGAGAAACTCTCCTACGTGAAGGGGTAGGCGGAACGAACGTAGCCCGTCGCGTTCTCGATTGCTCCTTGCCAGAGTGGACACCATGCGATACAGTTAGGTTCGCTAATCATTAGCGAGGCTAAGCTATTCGAGATCATGTGGAGCAATCGATGCCAGACACGGAGGATTGCAACCAGGATATAGCCGGGCGGTTGCTGAGTCTCTTGCCGCAACTCCAGCACACCTTGAAACGAGATCGCATGTATCTTGCTGCTCGTTCACCGTTGGTGGTTGGCGATTCGGGTCTCTCCGGACGTCGCGGGCAGTACCGACTGCTCGGCATGTTGATGAAGCACGGCAGGATGACGACACAGCAGCTCGCAGAGCTGCTCGATGTGGCTCCGCCGACCGTGTCGACCATGCTTCGTCATCTCACCGAGAGTGGATTCGTCGATCGAGAACGCGATGGCGAGGACCAGCGAATAGTCTGGGTTTCGGTGAGCGATTCCGGCCGAGAGGAGATGGAAGCCGAGCGGCTGCGCTGGCGAACTGTTTTCCTGCAGCGGTTAGAACAGCTCGATGACGAAGATCGGCAACGCATCGCGGATGCGATTCCTGCCCTGGAGCGTCTCGTCGAGACCACGCCGCACCCGGCTGGTTCCAGGGGGGGACATTCATGAGTGCCCTCCGTCGACTCGCCGGGTTCCTCAAGCCCTACCGTCTATGGGTCATCCTTGCACCGCTGTTCATGGCGATCGAGGTGGCAATGGATCTGCTGCAGCCCCGTCTGGTGCAGCGGGTGATCGACGTCGGCATCGCCAACGACGACTCGACCGTGATCATACAGACCGGCCTGCTGATGGTAGGCATCGCCGTGATCGGACTGGCTGGCGGCGCGCTGTGCACGGTGTTCGCGCTGCTTGCCGCCCAGCACTTCAGCGCCGACCTGCGCGGGGAGCTGTTCCGCAAGGTCCAGCAACTCTCCTTCGGCAACCTCGACCGGCTTGAGACCGGCTCCCTGATCACGCGTCTCACCACCGACGTGACGCAGGTGCAGGATGTGGTGTCGATGCTGCTGCGCATCATGGTTCGGGCCCCGTTGCTGCTGGTGGGGAGCCTGGTCATGGCGTTCCTGACCAGCCCGCAGCTTTCGCTGCTGTTCGTCGTGCTGATGCCGGTGATCGTGATCGCGCTGTCCCTCATTTTCCGCCGCGTGTACCCGTTGTTCAGCAAGGTGCAGTCGCGATTGGATCAGGTTAACACCGTGATGCAGGAGAACCTGGCCGGTGTACGTGTCGTACGGGCCTTCGCCCGCGCCGAACACGAAGTCGCTCGATTCGCTGGCGTCAACACGGAGCTGATGGACCGAAACATTGCCGCGGTTCGCACCAGCGCTGTGACGATGCCGGTCATGATCCTGATCGTGAACCTTGGGATCGTCGGCACCATCTGGTTTGGCGGGCTGCAGGTCGAGTCCGGCGGTCTCCAGGTCGGCGAGCTGGTGGCGTTTCTCAACTATCTCCTGCAGGGGATGATCGCGCTTGGCATCGTCAGCTTCCTGATCGTTCGCATGGCGCGTGCGGAGGCGTCGGCGCTGCGCATCAACGAGGTGCTCGACAGCAAGCCCGATATCCAGTTCGCACCCGCGTCCCGAGACGACATCACCCTTCGGGGCGAGGTGGAGTTTCGCGATGTGGGGTTTACCTACCATGGGGAGGCGGCGCTTCCGGTATTGCACGACATCAGCTTCCGCGCATCTCCCGGGGAGACGGTTGCCATCCTCGGTGCCACGGGTTCCGGCAAGACGTCGCTGGTGCAGTTGATTCCGCGCTTCTACGACGTGACGTCGGGCCGGCTACTGCTGGATGACCTCGATGTGCGTGAGTACGACGAGCGCACACTTCACCGGCAGATCGGGGTTGCGTTGCAGGAGTCCATCCTGTTCACCGGCACCATTCGCGACAATATCCGCTACGGCCTGCCAGAAGCGAGCGACGCCGAGGTTGAGCGCGTGGCACGCATGGCGCAGGCCCACGATTTCGTCAGCGGGTTCGAGCTCGGCTACGACACGCAGGTCGGGCAGCGCGGAGTGAATCTCTCCGGTGGCCAAAAGCAGCGCCTCGCGATCGCCCGCGCGCTCCTGATGCAACCCGCCATTCTCATTCTCGACGACAGCACCTCGGCGGTGGATGTCGCCACCGAGGCGCATATCCAGGAGGCGCTTGCGAGCTTTCCGCACACGCGGTTCATCGTTGCCCAGCGAATCAGCTCGGTGCTCGGTGCCGACCAAATCCTGGTACTGGATGAGGGGCGACTCGCCGGCCGTGGCACCCATGAGGAGTTGATGGAGACGAACGACATCTACCGGGAGATATACACCACGCAGATGGAACGAGGGGTGGTGGCCCGTGGCTGATCGCAACCAGCGAGGCTCCGGCGGCGCGCAGGAGCGCCCGAGCCCGCACCGGGGCGGTCCCGGTGCGCACCTGATGGGCGAAAAGGTCCGGGCGAAG
>JAUIGA010000279.1 GCA_030430125.1 Chloroflexia bacterium
GCAGCACCGTGTAGAGGAGAATCTGCCGCCGTGTCGTCTCCTCACCTGCCACCACCGGCAGCATCGGCACGTTGACGCGCCCGTACTCACCCTGCTTCAGGAGCGCCAGCGACCAGAAGTGCGGCGGTGTCCAGTAGAAGATGATCGCGAACAGGATCCATGCCGGCGCCGACAGCCCGCCGGTGATAGCCGCCCAGCCGACCAGCGGCGGGACCGCTCCGGCCGCGCCGCCGACGACGATGTTCTGCGGTGTCGAACGCTTCAACCAGAGCGTGTACACGAGCACGTAGTAGAGGTTGCCCGCGACGGCGAGACCGGCCGCCAGCCAGTTGGACGCGAGGCCGATGACCACGACCCCGGCCACGGAAATGGTCAACCCAAAGGCAAGCGCGGCTGCCGGCGATATCCGGCCGCTCGCGGTCGCCCGGCGCCGAGTGCGGCTCATCTTCGCGTCGATGTCCCGGTCGATGTAGCAGTTGAGTGCGTTGGCGCCGCCCGAGGTCAGCGATCCACCGATCAACATGGCCACGACCAGCCCGAACGACGGAGCGCCCTCGGCGGCAACCAGCATTGCACCGAGCATCGACACCAGCAGCAGTGTCTGGATGCCCGGCTTGGTCAGCGCGACATAGTCCTGTATTGTCGCGACCAGACCCTGTGTCGCCGGGTACTCCGCTTGCGCCTTCGCCATTGCCTGGTTCTCTCCATCCTTGCGTTCGCCAGCGCAACAGGTGCGTCCTGGACGCGTTCGATGCTCATCATGCTGTGTCGAGGCAGGGTGCAATGCACCCGGACCAGGTGCCGCGGCACCGAGAGCGGGCAACAGCAAGCACGCCCGCGCGGCGCGTCACCGACAAGTGTACCGATCGCAACCGGAATTGCACATGGGGCCTCGCATCGCTACCAAGGTCGCTCGGCGCTGGCGCGCGGCCAATCCCCGTGCGTCGATCACCCGTTCTCGTTCCGCAATCGCGGATCAAGCGCATCTCGCAGGCCATCCCCGAGCAGGTTGAATCCGAGCACCGTCAGGGCGATGGCCACGCCGGGGAAGATTGCCGCCCAGGGCGCCAGCTGCAGGAACCCATACGAGCTGGATACCATCGACCCCCACGACGGCGAGGGCGGTTTGTTGCCCAGTCCGAGGAACGCGAGCGACGCTTCGGCCAGCACGGCGTAGGCGAAATTGAGCGACGCATGCACGATGAGCGGGGCGGTTACATTCGGCAGAACATGGCGCCACATCACCCGCGGGGTCGTGCCGCCCACCGAGATCGCCGCCTCGACATAGGTCGTCCGCCGCACCGTCAGCACCGAGCCGCGGATGACGCGCATGAACGTCGGCGCGTTGACGATGCCGATGGCGATCATCACGTTCATCAGTGAATTGCCCAGCATCGCCATGATCGCGATCGCCAGCAGGATCGTCGGGAACGAATAGAGCACATCCATCAACAGCGAGGATGTATTGTCGATCCAGCCGCCGAAGTAGCCCGCAACGAGGCCGATCAGGATGCCGATCAGCGCCGAGATACCGACGGCGATCACCCCAACCTGAAACGAGATGCGCGCGCCATACAGGATACGGCTGAAGATATCCCGCCCGAACTCATCGTTGCCGAACCAGAATTCGGTGCTCGGCCCCTGCAGCCGGTACTCCGGGAACTGCTCGGTCGGTCCGTTCGGCGCGACCATCGGCCCGACCAGCGCGACGATGGCAAAGAACCCGACGATCACAAGCCCGATCACAGCCAGGCGCTGCCGCAGGACGCCGGCCCACAGCCCGCGCCGGCTGCCTCCGCTCTCCGCGCGGTCCGCCTCCGCCGTCGCGGCCAGGGTGGTGGTGGTGTCAGTCGCTGCCATGCCGCTCGACCTCTCTCATCTGCACAGTCATTCGCTCGCCCGTCCTACCGCGTCCGGAGTCGCGGATCGAGCACGGCGTAGAGGACATCCACCACCAGGCTGACGATCACGAAGATCGTTGCCATGACGAGAACAACACTCTGGACAACCGGATAGTCGCGATTCGCGATCGCTTCGTAGATGTATCTCCCGACCCCCGGCAGCCCGAAAATCTGCTCGACGATGACGGTGCCTCCCAGCAGCGCCGCGACCTGGATACCGGCGATCGTGAGGATGGGTATCCCGGCGTTCGGGAGGATATGCCGCAGGAGCACGCGACGCTGCGGCAACCCCTTGGCCCGGGCGACCCGCACGTATTCCTGGCCGACGACCTCAAGCACCGACGACCGGGTGAAGCGCATCAAGATGGCCATGAACGGCAATGCCAGGCTCACCGCCGGAAGGATCATCGTCTTCAGGTTCTGCACGGGGTCTTCGGAGAACGGCACATAGCCGACCGGCGGCAGCCACCGCAGCTTGAACGAGAAGAGCAACACCAGCAACGTCGCCAGCAGGAAGTTCGGCACGGATATGCCGATCATGGTGAAGGCGGTCGTCAGCCAGTCGAACCGGGTGTTGCGCTTCAGCGCCGCGGCGACGCCGAGGATCAGCGCCGGAATCGCGCCGATGATCGCCGCCAGCATCGTCAACTCCGCCGTCACCGGCAGCCGAAGCCCCAGCTCGGTGGTCAGGGGACGCTTGGTGCGCAACGACGCGCCGAGATCCCCCTGGACCACATGCCCCATCCACTTCAGGTACTGCACCGGCAGGGACTGGTCGAGGCCGTAGGCGCGACGGATATTCTCGATCTGCTCCTCGGTCGCGCGCTGGTCGAAGCCAATCAGCACGCGCACGGGATCGCCTGGGATGGAGCGCACAATGATGAAGGTCACCAGCGACACCCCGAGCAGGATCGGGAGCATGAGCAGCACCCGATTGATGATGAATTTCAGCATGTGCTGGCGTGCTCCCCTCTGCCACGCGACGCAACGGGCACCCGCAGGGCGGCCCGCGACGTCTTCGGCGCAGTCCCCGGTGGTGTAACTGTTCAGTGCATTGTAAACCGAGCACCTTGCACCGTTCGGCGCACGGGCAACCGGGTTGAGTCAGTTTTTGGGAACCGGATCGTCCTGGACGGTGAGATCCACCCTATCCTTCGTCGATCCAGACGTCCTGGAGACTCCGCAGGCTGCCCGACAGGTAGTGCTCGAACCCGCGCACCCCACTCCGCAGCCCCTCGAAAGACATGGAGGTGTAGAGATTGATCCACGGTGCGTCGTCGATCACGAGCTGCTGGATCTGCCGATACACGGCGGCACGCTCGTCCACGGCCCGCGCGGCCAGGCCGGCCTGGATCAGCTCGTCCATCTCCGGATTCGCATACCCGGAGGTGTTGTTCGGCTCGCCGGAGAGGAAATTCTGCTGAATGAAGTCGTTGGGATCAACATACCCGGCGGCTCCCATGACGGCGATGTCGAAATCGTAGTCATAGAAGCGTCCGATGTAGGTCGCGTTCTCCTCCGGCTCGATCTCGCTCTCGATCCCCATCGCGCGGAGTTGCTCCTGCACCACCACCGATGTGCTCGAGAGGAAGTCGTACTGCGACCAGGTCAACAGTCCGGGGCGAACGTCATCCGGAAGGTCGAGGGCTGCCAGCTCGGCCGCGGCCGCCTCGGGGTCGCCCTCCGGGGCATCGCCGTCGTACCCGAACCAAAAGTCGCCTGGATACATGCCAACCAGCGGCGCGCCGT
>JAUIGA010000280.1 GCA_030430125.1 Chloroflexia bacterium
CGACCCGCCGCACGACCTGCACGCGCAGCAGGGTGAGAACGGGGCGGCGTACGAGTTCGTCTTCTTCGGCCGCAACCCGAACCTGCAGCCGCGCGCCTACTTCGACCCGGAAACGGGCCGGGTGACCTATGCCTCGGCGGTCGACGCGTCGGCTTCCAGCGCGGCAATGCCTGGGTAACGGTTCGGTGAACGACGGTTATCGGCGACGCTACCGTGGAAGGTCCGTGGATGTACAATGATGTACAACGGCGTACATGACGATGCTCGAAAGGCGTGACCCATGGCGGCTCCGAAGACTCCCGTCACTGAAACGAAGACCGTCTCCGAGGCACGCCGCACCTTCAGCGAGACGTTGAACCGGGTCCGCGAATCGGACGTGCGGGTGGTCGTGGAGAAGTCGGGTATCCCGGTGGCTGCCGTCGTGCCGATGTCCGTTTTGCGAGAGGCGGATGACCGGGAGCGCAGGCGGCAGGAAGCCATGGAGGCACTTCGCCAAGCCCAGGCTGGCTTCACAGGTGTTTCCGAGGAAGAGGCGGAGCGCGAGATCGCGAAGGCGCTGGATGAGATCAAGCAGGAGCAGCGTCTCGCGCGTCGCATCGTTTCGGCGCTGACGCAGGCAAACCCCGATCTGTTCACATCCAGCGAGGAGTTTCTGGTTTCGGAGGTGCGGCATCTCCTTCGTGCCGAAGAGGCCAGGGCCCTCGCTGACACTCGGGCCCGTGAAGGCAAGGCCGTGTGAGCCGGCGCGTCGTCTTCGATGTGAACATCCTGGTGTCGGCGGTCATTGCTCCCAATGGGGCTCCAGCACGGGCCTATCTGGCGGCGCTCGAGCAATCCTGGACGATCGGGAGGTCATGGCACATCGTGTCCCGGCTGATCGATGTCCTGGGGCGACCGAGATTCCACAATCGATTGCCAAACAACAGGCTGAACGCATTTCTTGGCGGTTTCCAGGGGTACGCGGAGCCGTTCACGCCTGACCCCTCCGTCACCGGCATCGCCGATGATGAGGAGGACGACCTCGTGCTCGGCACCGCCGTCGCGGCTGGAGCAGATTACCTGGTCACCGGCGATGCGGGGCTGCTTCGAATCGGCGAGTATCGCGGCGTGCGGATCGTCACCGCGCGGGAGTTCCTCGCGATCCTCGACGCCGACGTCCGATTCTGATCAGAATCCCAGCACCGTGCTGCCTGCCCGGCGGGGTTCCGTCGCCCCCCGGTAGATGCCGCTGCCCTGATCCCGTGAGATCAGCTGCACGGCGCCCGCCGCCTCCCACGGCCCCGCGACGTCGACGCGGTGCTCGCGCTCACGCAGCTCCCGCACGACATCCTCGCCGGCTCGCGATTCGATCCGCACATCGAGATTTCCCGGTGCGAGCTGGTCGCCGAAGGTGAACCGGGGTGCCTCGATCGCCTGCTGTACGTCCATGCCGAAGTCCAGGACGTTCACCAGCATCTGCAGATTGGTCTGCACCTGCCACTGCGCGCCGGGGGTTCCCCCCACGAGCACAGGCTCGCCGTCCTTGTGGACGAGGTAGTTGTTGAGCGTGTGCAGTGGGCGCTTGCCGGGCGCGAGGCAGTTGGGATGTCCCGCATCGAGGTTGAACCCCTGCAAGCGACTGTTCATGAGCGCACCGGTGTCGCCCATGACCACGCCGGCCCCGGCGAAGAGGCTGTGGATGTACGAAACCATCGAGCCGGACGAGTCGGCGACGCACATGTAGGTGGTGTCCGGGTGCGCCGCCGCAGGCGCGAGTCGCTCCCTGGCACGTGCGCGATCGATCCGGTCCGCCTGCTCGCGCGCGTGGACGTCCGACAGCAGCCAGTCCACCGGGATCTCGGAGAACGCCGGATCGCCGAGGTGCCGCATCTGGTCTTCGAAGGCGAGCTTGAGCGCCTCAATCTCAAGGTGGATCGTTTCAGCCGACCCCGGCCCGTACTGCCGAAGATCGAACTGCTGCAGGATGTTGAGGGCAAGCAGGACCAGGATACCCTGCGAAACCAGCGGCTGCTCGTACACGGTGTACCCGCGGTAGTCGATCGAGAGCGGCGCGAGCTCCTCCGTTTCGTGCGAGGCGAAATCGTCGAGCGAAAACAGGCCGTCATGCGACTCGGAGTACTCGACCAGTTCCCGGGCGAGCTCGCCCTTGTAGAAATCGTCGACACCACGCGCGGCCACACGACGGAGCGTCGCGGCGAGCCCCGGTTGCCGCCACAGGCTACCAATCGGCGGAACCTCCCCACCGGGAAGGAAGACGGCCGCACTGTCCGGGAACCTCCGATAGGTCGGGGCGTCCAGGGTCAGCATATGATGCAGGCGCTTCGACACCGGGATACCATCGTCCGCATGGCCGATCGCCGGGGCGAGCAACTCGCCAAGGGGCATTGTCCCGAAGTGCGCATTGGCGTATCCCCAGCAGGCCAGCGTGCCGGGAACGGTCGACGTCAACAGGCCGTCTTCGGGAATGCCGCCGATGTCGAGATAGTGGTCCAGCGATGCTGCGCCGGGAGCCGCGCCGCTGCCGTTGAGCGCGACCACGCGACCTTGCCGCGCATCGTGGAAGAGCATGAAGGTATCGCCGCCGAGGTGGCCGTTGCGCGGCTCGACCACCATAAGCACCGCCGCGCCGGCGATTGCCGCGTCGACGGCATTGCCGCCTTGCTGCAACACGCCAAGGGCAGCCTGGCTCACGAGCTGGTTCACGGAGGCAACCATGCCGGATCGCCCCATCGTCAGGTCGCGAGGCGGTCCCGATTGCGCATCGACCTCGCTTCGCAGCTCGCTCGTCATCACCTGTTCCCGACTGGCATTCACAGGCCGCTCCTCTAGTCTCATACGAAATCCGGCGGAACACTCGTGGTCGGTGTGCGGGGTGGCGGTGTTCGTGACGACGCCCGAATTGGCACGAAGCGCTTCGGTTATTGCGGGCCCATCATTCGCTCCCGCAGCCAGGCGGTCATTGTTTCCAGGTAGCCGTCGGCGAAGCCGTCCGGGTCATCGGCGCGGATGCGATGATCGGCACCGGGAAACACGCGGATGGTGACGTCGTCGTTGCCCGCCTTCGCCAGCGCATTCCGGAAGATGCGCGCGCTCTCGTCCACCGGCACGAGGGTGTCGCACTCCCCGAAGAGTGCCAGCACCGGGCAGGTGATCCGCTCCAGCGCTGGGATCGGCTGGTACGGTTGCCCCATGTTCTGCACGAAGAAGTCCCAGTGTGCTGCATCAACCTCCCCGAAATAGTCGAATCCCGGCGTGCCGCGCGCCGGCTCCAGCACCTCCGTGACCAAGGTCGAGTACGGCATGCTGGTGGTCGCGGCGGCGTGGATGCGATCCATGTAGGCGACCGCCTGGGCGACTTCGTCGTCGCCGGCTCCACGACGGCGCAGCGTGTGTTCGACACCGTAGAGGTCCTGCGCGATCACGTCGACGCCGGGACCGGAGTTGATGAGCGCGAAGGCGAGTCGTTCATCTCGCGCCGCGACGATCTGCGCGATCCAGCCGCCCTGGCTGTGGCCCCAGGCGCCGGTGCGGGCAGCGTCGATCTCGTCCCGATCCCGCAGCCAGGCGAGCGCTGCCATCGCCTCGTCCGCCCGGTCGAAGAACGACTGCGCCAGCCATTCGCCGTTCGAT
>JAUIGA010000281.1 GCA_030430125.1 Chloroflexia bacterium
GAAAACCCAGCCAGCACTTGCGTATCCAAACCAAACCCTCCGGCAGGACCGGAGAGGAGTGTACGGACACTAGTATACACGGAATGCTGGGTAGGGGACAGGTCCGAACGTTCAGCCGTGACTGCTGGACACATCCACGATTACCGGGCGAATCGCCGGTCGCCGGCGATGCCCACGGAACATGTATGACGCCGCGATGCTCCGAACTCGCTGCGCCAGGACAGCGTCCTCGGCCGGACCGCGCGCCAATATTCGATTGAGCGATTCGCGCAGCGCGATCGTCATCTCCGACCGAACCGTGTCGTCCAGCTCGATCACCAGCCCCATGGGGGCAATGACGGGGTCGCCGGCGACCTCGTCCATCCCGCGATCGATGGCGACCGCCACGACGATGATGCCCTCGTTGGCCATGCGGTCCCGTTCGACGAGCGTCGCTTCATCGACGGCGTTCAAGACACGCCCCTCGACGAACACTCGTCCGGTTTCGATGCGATCGACGATACGCACGCCATCGGCGCCGATCTCCATGACCTCCCCCGCCACTACGAGGTGGATCTGGTCATCCCGGTAGCCTGCCTCCCGCGCGAGATCGGCATACAGTGAAAGGTGCCGGTACTCGCCGTGGGTCGGCGCCACATGCTGCGGCTTCACAAGGTCCAGCATCCGGCGCAACTCGTCGCGCCCGGCGTGACCGGACACATGCACGCGGGCGCGAGACGAATAGATGACCTCCGCTCCCTGATGAAACAGCTGGTCGATGATGCGATAGACCGAGGTTTCGTTTCCCGGAATTGGCGTCGCGGAAATGACGACGGTGTCGCGATTGTGAACTTCAATCTCGTGATGTGTCCGGTTCGCGATGCGACTCAGCACCGACATCGGCTCGCCCTGGCTTCCCGTCACAACGTAGACGATGCGGTTGTCCGGCAGCCGGTGCGCATCGCGCTCGTCGACAAGCACGCCACCGGGATCATGCAGGTACCCCAGATCCTGCGCGATCTGGACATTGGTGACCAGGCTGCGCCCCAGCGGCGCGACCCGCCGCCCGTGTCGATGCGCAACATCGATGACCTGCTGGATCCGCGCGATCAAGGAGGCAAACGTCGCGATGATGATGCGGCCCGATGCCGCCGCGAACACGTCTTCGTAGGTAGCACCGACCACGCGCTCGGATGGCGTGGCGCCGTACGTTTCGATGTGCACGCAATCGGAAATCAGCAATCGAACGCCGCGCTTGCTCAACGCCTCGATCGCGGCGATATCCGTCGGTTTGCCATCCACCGGCGTCGGATCGAACTTGAAATCCCCGGTGTGGACGATCAACCCGCCGGGGGTAGTGATCCCGAACCCAACCGCGTCCGGAATGCTGTGGGTTACCCGGAACGGCTCAACCGTCATGTCACCTGCGGCGAGTACCGGGCGACTGTCCGGATCGAACTCCCGGATATCGACCTCCCTGCCCAGGCCCGCCTCGCGCATCTTCCCGGCGATCAGGCCCGCCGCCAGCGGCGGCGCGTGGATCGGTGCGCGCACGTCCGCCCATAGCCACGGCAGCGCGCCGATATGGTCCTCGTGCCCGTGGGTGATGTAGATGCCCCGTACCTTCGCACGACGCTCCGCCAGCCAGGCTACGTCCGGCAGGACGACATCGACGCCGTGTTGGGTTTCGTCCGGGAATCCGAGTCCGAAATCAACCACTATCAGGTCATTGTCGGATTCAAGAGCAAGGATGTTCTTCCCAACTTCGTTGATGCCGCCGAGAAACGTCAATCGAACGGTACCTTCGCCTGGCACGCCAACCATTCCTCCCGATCCCGGACACGATCTCCACGTTTGACGCGCCTGAACGCTAGAACAACGTGCCCTGCTGCGGTTGCTCCTCGTCCTGTCGCCGCTTCTCTCGCTCGGCCTCCTGTTCGGCCAGGAATCGCGGGAGCTTGCGGAAATCCTCCTCGATCGTTCCCTTCAGTGAGCCGTTGTGCAACGCCGCGGCGGGGTGATACATCGGCACCACCAGTCTCGACCCAATGCGCTGCGGTTGACCGTGGATGCGCGATATTCGCTCGCCCGGAAAGTACCGATGCATCGAAAACCGGCCCAGCGTGACGATGACCTCGGGGTCGATCGTCTCGATCTGGCGATCCAGGAACACCGAACACGCGGCGATCTCGTCCGGCAGCGGGTCGCGGTTTCCCGGCGGTCGATGCTTGACGATGTTGGTGATGAAGACATCGTCACGATTCAGGCCCGCAAGTCCGATGAGCTCCGTCAAAAACTTGCCCGAGCTGCCGACGAAGGGTTGCCCCTGCCGGTCTTCGTGCCAACCGGGACCCTCGCCGATGAACATGATGCGCGCGTCGGCGCTCCCCTCGCCCGGCACGCCGTTCGTCGCCGTCCGGAACAGCTCGCATCGGCTGCAACCCCGCACATCCTCGGCGATTGCCGCCAGCATCTCCCCCGCGCTCCTCGTCTCGGCCACGACGCCCTCCATCAATTGACTCGGTGCGAACAACCTGCACCTGAGGAGTATACGAGACGTACTGGCGACGACCTGAAGACTGCCCGTTCTCCCCAGAGCCGCAAAAAGCGATCACCCCGGAATGATCCGGGGTGATCGCTCGACTCCACAGCGCTGTCTCGACAGCGACGTTTACGGCTGAAGCGGCACGGCCAGTGCCTGTCCCGCTCCGTCCTCCGTCTGGAACGACACCGCGATCGTGACCGTGGCGGGATCGGCGTCGCCGAACGCAAGCGCCAGGTCCGCCGTGGCGCCGGCCTCGATCGTGACCTCCTGGCTGTCCAGCACCGTTCCGTCGCTGACCGCGTAGGCCCGGATGGTGCCACCGATGTCTCCTGCCTGGAGCGTCGCGGTCACGGCGCCATCCGCGACCACCGGCTCGCTCGCAAGCGATACCGCGCTCCCGTCGGCAACCTTCGGGTGGCCGCCCAGTCCAACACCGTCCCCTGCCGCCTGGACGATCGACCAGGGCGACTTCACGCTCTCGGCCACGTCGAGCGGCATCTGCGGCGCCTCAAGCTCCGTTTCGCCGTCATCCGCGAGGCCCTCGAGATGCACCTGACCCCACCGGTATGGCGTGCCCTGCACCCCACCCCAGATCGACCATCCGAGTCGTGTCTGACCGGTCAGGTCCTCGGTGTCCGAATCGTAGATGAAGATGTTCATCGTCATGTTGTCGGGGTCGACCGGCGCCGGCAGCGCATCGAACGGGATGAACGTCTCGACGACGTAGCCCGTATACGGCTCGCTGACCGTACTCGCGACCTCGAATCCCGGCGCGGTCTCGGCAACCGGACCCTGGTACGCGTCCGCATCGCGGTAGGCGGCCGGCCCGCCCTCTTCGGTTTCGGCGAACACACCGACCTTGAACGTCGCCGAGGTATTCTCGGCCATACCGAGGGGGTCGATTCCGATCTCGACCGAATCGGTTCGCCAGTGCCGCTTGGCATCGAGCTCCGGCAACACGGTGCCCTTTGCCTCGTCCGTCACCTCAACCGCGACATAGATCCCGTTCTCGTCCCAGCTGATCCACGCCACACCAGAGGCATCCTCCGGCGAATCCGGATCGTCACCCTCCCAGACGCGGGAAACATCCAGCGGGCCGCTG
>JAUIGA010000013.1 GCA_030430125.1 Chloroflexia bacterium
AGAGCGATGAGGAACCCGTCTCGGGCGGCACGCTGACCTACGGCAACGGAAAGCCCGCGCAGAACATCATCAATCCGCTGAACACGATCGGCACTGGCCAGAATGTCCTCATCGAAGCGATGTTCCTCCGCCTCGTCTACGGTCGGCAGTGGGGCGATGGCATCAACCCCCAGGCCGAGGGGGACATCGAGCTCGCCGTCGCCGAGACCATGACCGAGATCGAAAAGGATCAGGCCTGGGAGTTCACCATCCGGGAGAACTGCCTGTGGCACGACGGCACCCCGGTAACCGCGGACGATGTCATCTACGGCATCTGGCTGTCGCTCAACAAGGATGCGATGACGTCCAACGAGACGCCGGTGGTAGGTATCAAAGGCGCGCAACGACTTCAGGAGGAAGGCGGCACCGAGGTCGAGGTTGAAGGCGCCGTTAAGCTCGGCGATCGCGCCCTGCGCATCGAGCTGGAGCAGCCCATCCCCAACTACTGGGTCAACTGGAGCGTCGGCTACTGGCCAATGCCGAAGCACATCTTTGGCGAGATGCCGCTCGACCAGCTCTTTGCAGAACCGTATGCCACCATGCCGGTTGGCAATGGCCCCTTCAAGGCGGTGAATTTCGTCGACGAACAGTACATGGAGATGGAGGCCAACGAGGACTTCTATGCCGGGCGCCCGCTGCTGGACAAGTTCATCGTGCGGTTTGGCGACAGCGATACCCTCACCGCGGCGCTCGAGGCTCAGGAGATCGACGGCATGGGCGTCGGCGCGGGACCTGTCTACGACCGTCTGACGTCACTCGATTACCTCGTTGGCAACCCGGTGCCCCGTGACCATCCGGACGGATTCGTCGTCAACTACGAACGGTTCCCGGAACAAGCCGCAGGACTGAACCGGGCCATCATGCATGCCATCGATGTCCCGACCGTCAACGAGCAGCTGTACAGCAGCACGCTGCGCCCCTCGAACTACCTGTTCGAGCATGTCGTCGGCCTGGAAACGCCGCCGGACGGATTCCCGACCTACAGCTACGACCCTGATGCGGCGAGGGCGATTCTCGAGGAGATCGGATGGGATTCCAGCACTGAGCTGGAATGGATGATGTGGAGCGCGCCGACGCCCCTGAACGATGCCATGCAGGCCATGCTGGCGGACGTGGGGATCAACTCGACCTATCGGCAGATCGACTCTGCCACAGTCATCGACGAGCTGTACCGAAACGGCAACTACGATCTCGCCTTCGGCAACTTCGGCCCGGCGCAGGATATGGAGTACAACTGGCGCTACATCAAGTGCGGCATGGGCTACGACGAGGGTGGATTCAACTACGCCCGCTACTGCAACGAAGAACTCGACGCGCTCTGGCAGGAGGCGCTCGATGAAACGGACGCCACCGCGCGCACCGATTTGTGGAACCAGGTGAGCATGCTGATCGCAGCGTCACCGCCCCAAGCAACGCTGTACCGCCAATCCGTAACGTATGCGTGGAACCAGCGGGTTCGCGGCGCCTATCCATACCAGTATCGCCTGCCGGTCCGGCCCGCCTTCGAGAAGGTCTGGATCGCACCGTCCGAATAGCGCAACCGTCGCTGTCGACGCCGGGGAGCTTGGTGCCAGGCTCCCTGGAAACCGGGGTTCCCACCGTCAATGGAATACATACTGCGCCGGTTGGCAATGGTGCCGTTCCTGCTGATCGGCATCACCATCATCACCTACGTCATGATTTCGCTCGCCCCCGGCGATCCGGTCACGGCCCTGATCAATCCGGAGGAACTCAATGTCCGCAGCGCCGAGGAACTGGACGCCATACGCGAGGAGCTCGGACTTAACGATCCGATACCGGTCCGCTACGTGTTGTGGCTCAAGGAGGCCGTCCAGGGGAATCTCGGCTACTCGTACCAGAGTGACAGGCCAGTACTCGACACGATTCTTGACCGCCTTCCCGAGACCATTTTCCTCTCGGGGAGCTCGATGGTGGTCGCGATGCTGGTTGGCGGCACGCTCGGCATCATCTCGGCGCGGAAACAGTACTCGGTGCTCGACTATGTGTTCTCTATCACGGCGTTCTTCGGCCTCTCGGTACCGAACTTCTTCTTTGCGATGATAGGCATCTTCGTGTTTGCCGTGAAGCTCGAGTGGTTCCCGGTGTTTGGCATGTACACCCCCGGCGAGCCGACCGGTCTCACCCTCGACATGCTGCATCACGCCGTCTTGCCGGTGACGGCGCTCGCCGTCCCCCAGATCGCCGAGTACATGCGATACTCCCGTGCTGCCACGCTCGACGCAATCAATGCCGAACACGTCACCACCGCCCGCGCCAAGGGTCTCGCCGATCGCGCGGTCTTCCGGCGGCATGTCTTTCGGAACTCCCTGATCCCCATGGTGACCATCGTTGGCCTGTCGCTCCCCGGCGTCATCGGCGGCTCGTTCATCATCGAGACGATCTTCTCCTGGCCCGGCATCGGCCTTCTCGGGTACACCGCCGTGCTGCAGCGCGACTATCCGCTCCAGATCGGCATCGCGCTGATGGCTGCGGCTGCCGTCCTGTTGGCAAACCTCGCAACCGATATCACCTACGCGCTGGTCGACCCGAGAATTCGCTATGAGTGACATCGTTTCCAGTGCCGCAAGCGCCACTTCTCCGATCGAACCGTCGGCCGCTGTCTCCGGCAGGGCGCTCTCGCCAGGACGGCGCACTCTGCGTCGGTTCCTGCGACACCGCCTCGCCCTCTTCGGGGCGACAGTCATGGGCATCATGGTCCTGTGTGCCATCACCGCGCCGATCATCGCCCCGTACGATCCGACCGCAATCAATCTGGTGAATATCTCGCAGCCTCCAGGCCGCGACCACCTGCTCGGCACGGATGCCGTCGGGCGCGACATCCTCAGCCGCGCGCTCTATGGCGCACGTATCTCGCTGTCCGTTGGCGTCGTGGCGGTGGCGATCTACCTGTCGATCGGGTTCATTCTCGGCGCGGTCGCCGGCTACACCGGCGGGCTGACCGACAGCGCCATCATGCGATTCACCGACGTGATGATGTGCTTTCCTACCTTTGTGCTGATCCTCATCCTCGTCGGCATCGTGGGACCGAACATCACCAACATCATGCTCGTGATCGGGTTGTTCGGCTGGCCGGGGGTGGCGCGCCTGGTCCGCGGTCAGGTTCTGCAGCTTCGGGAGATGGACTACGTGCTGGCCGCGCGCGCCGTCGGCGGTTCGCGGCCCTATGTCATGTCTAGGCACATCCTGCCCAACGTGATCGGCCCCCTGACAGTCGCCGGCTCGCTCGGCATCGCCGGGGCGATCCTCGCCGAAGCCGGTCTGAGCTTCCTGGGCCTCGGTGTCACCCAGCCCACGCCGAGCTGGGGCGCAATGCTCAACGAAGCGCGCAACCCGGCCACGCTGGCCACGGAACCGTGGCTATGGCTGACGCCGGGCATCCTGATCAGCCTGGCCGTGCTTTCGGCGAACTTCATTGGTGACGGGCTGCGCGATGCCTTCGATGTGCGCAGCAAGGCGGGACACTAGCAAATCTGTCGCCGCGACGAGAGGTCGTGGCATGCGTGTCAGGGATCAACAGCGTGACCGTGCTCGATTTCACCCGGTCGTATGTAACCTTCTTCACCACTCCCGCACAGGGTGGGAACATCGCCCGCATACAGGTCGACGCCACCTGCAGCGTCGACGGATGGGGCGACAACGGGCAGCCTGGCAGATTCCATCTCATCGCACCGTGCCGCAGCGAGCACATGTATCTCGATGGCCAGTTGTTCCAGATGCCGAACTATGAGTTTTGCGGCATCTTCACCGACGACGATCTCGTCCTGCTGCGCACGCACTGGACCAGCGACCAGGAATCGCCGGAAATCGCCAGGGCCACGGATCGATTCGACCAGGTAGCGATCGACCGGGTCGACATGCACGCCGAGCGTCTTTTCACGACCGAAGACATCGTCGACGCCACGCTCGCCAACCGGAGGCTGGTCGCCAGGACACGACTCACCGACCCTGGATCAGGTTCCACAGCTGTGCTGGAGTATCCAATCAAGACGATGAACGTCACCACGTCGCCGCTCCAGTTCCAGGTCGACACCGGGCCGATCATCGTGCCGAGGTTCGACGCCGCGGAACAACCGCCCATCGGTCGCTTCGACATCGCGCACATCGTGTATTGCGCGGAGGACCGAGCTGAGTTCATCCTGCGCCGGCCGCATGACGTCGGCCAACGGGATGGTCGCCCGGTGCAAGTGACCGACTACAGCGAGCTGCGCTTCGAGACCGCTGACAACGAGATATGGGGAGAGGCGACATGACCGGCACTCAACGCACCATGCGCCGCCTCGCGAAGGGGCGAGGTGTCGGCAACTTCGCACTGGAGGACGCGCCGGTACCCGAACCCGGTCCGCGCGAAGTCCTGATACGCGTGCATCGCAGCCTGATCAGCAGAGGCTCGGAGATCGGCGGCCGATACCGGAACGAAGAGGTGGTCGCCGCGGACGCGCTGGGATACTCGGCCGCGGGTGACGTAGTGGCCGCTGGTAACGCGGTGACTGGGATCCACATTGGCGACCGCGTAGCCGTCATGGCACCACACGCCGAGTATGTGATTGGGGACCTGGATGCCATCACCGCACGGGCCGTCACCCCGATCCCCGACTCGGTGACCTACGAGCAGGCGGTCTTCCACCCGCTCACCGTCGGGGCGGTGATGTGGAGCGAGCTCGCTCGGATCCAGCCAGAAGAAGCAGTCGTGGTCATGGGTCAGGGCCTGGTCGGCAATTTGGTGCTGCAGGCCTGCCGCGCGTTCCAACCGGCGCAGATCATCGCCGTAGACGCGATCGATACCCGCTGCGAGCAGGCGCTCGCATTCGGCGCCGATACCGCGATCGACGCGCGCACGGAGGACCCGGTCGAACGTGTTCGCGAACTGACGGACGGCGTCGGCGCGCATGTCGTGATGGAGTGTGTCGGCGGGCCGGCGGGTGTGCACACCTTCCCGCAGGCGCTTTCCATGACCCGGCCGCTGGGCAGAGTTCACCTCATCAGTCTTTATCACGAGCGGCCGCTCGCCCTCGACAGCAGAGCCATTCAGCAGCGCGCCGTCATCGGCGGCTACTTCGTCGACCTCGAAACCGCCTGGCGACCGGCGGCGGGGCAAGCGATGGAGCATCTGGCCAGTGGGTCCATCCGGGTCGACCCCCTTGTCTCGCACCGGTTCCATCCATCCGATGCATCCGACGCCTATGCCATGTTGCACGACCGGCTGGAGGAAGCATTCGGGGTGGTGTTTGCGTGGGTCGATTGATGGCCGTTGCGCAACGAAACCAGCGTCCTTCAGTGGTGTCAGCAACGCTGGCCCGCTTTTCAATAGAACAATTCGGGGAGAAACCGCATGTCACGCTATAGAGTCGGGGTCATTGGGCTTGGCAGGATTTCCTCAACCATCGACGATGAGGTACAAGGCAACCCCGCCGTGATGTTGCCGTATTCCCACACCGCATGCTTCCGCGAAGTGGACAGCGTCGAGGTTGTCGCCGGCGCCGATCCGTTCGACGAACAACGAGAGGACTTCCGGCAGCGCTGGGGGGTCGAAGGTCTGTACGCGGACTACCGCGAGATGGTCGCTGCGGAGAACCTGGATATCGCAAGTGTCGCGACATCGGCCAGGCCACGTCCGGAGATCGTCCGTCACCTCGCCGAGTCCGGCGTTCGAGCCATCTACGCCGAGAAGCCGCTCGCCATCACCCTCGCGGAGGCTGACTCCATGGTCGAGGCGTGCCGCGCGAACGATGTCGTGCTCGCCGTCGGTTGCACCCGGCGGTGGGATGCATGGTGGACGATGGCCCGCTCGATGATCTCCGACGGAGACATCGGCCAGGTCCTCCAGATCAACGCGCACGGCAACGCCGGTATCTCGCACAACGGCAGCCACATGATCGACCTGATTCGCTATCTCGCCGGGGACGATCCGATTTCGTGGGTGTTCGGAGAAGCAGAGAGCGACGCCGCGGCGAGCTCCGACGACGATCTTCGCATGAACGGGTACCTCGCCTTCGCTGGCGGAGCGCGTGCCTACATCCGCACATGGCCATCCGGTGCGGCCAACTGGACCTTCGACATCATCGGCGAGACCGGCACGCTGCGAGCAACCGGCAACGGCAGCGACATCGAGTGGTGGCAACCGGCCGGGGATGGCACGTTGACCCGCAGGCCGATTCCGCGGCCACAGCGCATCGAGAGTCCAGGCGTGCGCGCTGTCCGCGACCTTGTCCACTGCCTGGAAACCGGCAAGAAACCGGAATGCGCCGGAGAGGATGGCGTTGTAGCCCTCGAAACCGCGATCGCATTGCGGCAGTCGCATCGCGCCGGAGGCCGACGCATCGACCTGCCGCTCAGCGATAGGTCTTTGGGAATCAAGTCCATGGAAACGCTCGCTGGCGAGGTGCCGCGTCGATTGCGTTAGCCTGCAAGGTCGAATCGTCTGGCGGGGTCACTCCCCACTCGACAATTCAGGGCTCCGTCTCCAGGCTGGACCGGCGCTGCTGGCCGGTTGACGCTCGCTGGCCAGTTTGTTAGCGTGGTGGTATCGGTACAAGTCGGCAACGAGGCGTGTGGCTCACGCCCGTATTGTCAGCCTGATGTGTGCCGATCTGCACCGCGTGCTGCGCGGTACCTCACCCGTTGACCTGTGTATTCGCTGCATTGGAGGGAGCGATTTCACGGCGAACGGGATTAAACGCATCGGCGAAGTTGGCATTTCGAGTTGCCGGCTATCGCCGCATTCACCAACCGGCGATGTTGCCGGACGATTGCGCAGAACCGCGTCAGGCGGCACGGTTCCCGGCAGATTCACCAAGTCCACCCCTATGGCTGTCGCCGCATGCACGGCATCCGGTTTGGGATCTGGGCAAGTGTTGTCGTACGCGTTGTCGTTCTGTACGGCACACCTGTCAGCAGCGGGGCCCGCTGCTGATCGACGTCTGGAATTCTCCACCGACAGCTGGCGCAACGCTCAGGGTCACATGGACCGCAATGTGAGCTGCGAGCACGCTGGAGCAGGCACCCCATGGCCCGATATCGATCCCGACGCGCACGCGACCTGCGCTGGCTGCGGCTCCGAGCCAAGGCACGTCGAGCCCTGCACCGCGACCGAGCCGGTCATCGAGACATCGCACCGGCGTATGCATCTCCTATCCTCCCGTATCCAGGCCCAAACGAGGAGGTCACGGAGGATCGCTCCAGTCTTTCGGAGGGGATCGAAGTCTTTCAGGATCACTGGGTCGAGTTTGTGACCGTTCTGCTGCTGGCGGCTGCGTCGTTGAGCGCCGCCTGGGGCGGGTATCAGGCCGCTCGCTGGAGCGGGGTGCAAGCCAGCAGTTTTACGATGGCCGGCGCGGCCCGGGTTGAGGCCACCCGGTCCGATTCCAAGGCCCAACTGCTTGCAATCGCCGACTTCAGCATCATCACCCAATGCTCGGACACATTCGACACCGAAGAAGAGGTGGTGCGGGCGTTCGCCGCCAACCAGCCCAGTGACAAGCTTCGCTCGTCTATGGAAGCCTGTTACGCGGACCGGTTCAGCCCGGCACTGCAGACCGCCATGGACGCTGCGTGGTTCCAGCAGGAGCCCGCCTACGTGGCCGCTGACCTCATGTGGGAGAACGAAACCAGGATCTCCAACGGAAACATGGACGGATCGCTCAAGGTGGAAGCGTTGATTCAGCAGGAGCACGCGAAATCCGAGCATCTCGAAGGTGAGGCCAAACGGCTGTATGCCGAGGGAGCGGCCGCGAATCAGCAAAGCGACGACTATGTACTCACGACGGTCTTCCTTGCGATGGTGCTCTTCTTCGGCGGCATCTCCACCAAGCTGAAGTGGTTTCCGGTCCGCATCGGTTTCGTCGGTTTCGCGGGAATTCTCCTGGTGCTTGCGCTGTCCCGGATCGCCACATTTCCCGTTCATTGACGACGCGGTCGGACCCGCTACGCGAATCGGCTCTCACGGGACTCTTTGATTCATGGCTCAACTTATCGGCCGATGACCGTGTGAGCCCAGAACCCACACGGCTTTTCCTTCAATTTCAGCGAAAATTTGGTCGCCCGTCCCACCGCTAGATATGGGCAGGGATTCCTCGCAGTCCGAATCAGTCCAGGGAAACCCGCAACACCTGTCCGGCTTCGACGCGGATCGGCTCCATGAAGCGAACTGTGGCTCCACCTGTTCGAGCGTCGAGAGCCACCGGTATCGAACTCTCACCAAGGGAGACAGACACCGCCCCCACACCATCAGGAGCCGCCAGCACAATTGATCTCAGGTCGAGATGCCCCCATGCCAGCCCAATCGAGGCGACCATCCCACGGTCGTCCGCGATGTGCTGATCAAACGTCCCCCACCCATCGCGAGCGACAAATGGCGCGCGATACGATGCCGGGTCAACCACTGGTCGGAACCCGATTGCGCCGGACGCCGCCTCGTAGGTAAATCCGGACGCAGCTTCGAGCAGCGTCCAGGATGCCATCGCTCGCACGTAGTGATCGCCGCATTCGATATCGTTCCAGGGGTTCTGCTTGCGACCGTCGTACCTCGCGCGCGTCGCATCGAGCAGCCGTACCGCTCGCTCAACCTCCCCTTCATACAGCAGCAACCCGGCCAGCTCGTATTCGAGTCCGGTCCAGACCTCATCCGAGTATCGTGTCGGCACTCCCGGCCGTCCACCGTGCGGCCAGGTACAGATCAGCACACCGGCGTCTTCGTCGGCGGCGAACTGACGCTCACCTTGTGTGAACCCGTGAAAGTCCTCCCTGAAGTTGTGGTCGAAAATGGATGTCACCGCAGTGCGCACCCGCTCCGGCTCGAGCAAGTGGCCCAACCCGAGATAGTGCGCCCACCACTGCCCGAAGAGTTGGTCCATATGGCAACCCTGACCCCAGTTCTGCTCCGGGTAGGCGTCAAGATCGACTTCCTGGATGTAGTACTCACCGTTCCAGAGCTTCTCCAGCTCGACCTGACCGCGCGCGACGACCTCCCGGCAGGTGTTTGCCAGCTCCGATTCACCGAACAGCGTTGCCATCTCCTCGACCGCACGCAAGGCAGCCAGGTACAGCGTGCCGGTGAAGGTGTTTGCGCCATAGATCGAGATGTCATAGGTATTCGGCTGCTCGCCGAGGATGATCCCCGCTCGATCGGGATCGTGGTCGAGCCAGAGATGATCCAGCGCAAGCTTCACCTGCGGCCAGACCGACTCCAGCCACGCCCGATCGCCGCTGCCGCGGTACTCGCGCCACGTCTTGAGAATCGCACCGAGCAGTCCATCGAGCGCCGGCTTGTCCGGACCGCCGATCGTCTGCCCCCATGGCCGCTTCAGGTACGACGGCATCAACACGCGGTGCGGCAGGTACCCCGATGAATGCTGCTGGACATTCCACTCCGTATCGCGCATGTCGCGATCCAGATCGGGGAACAGCCGCGACAGCGACATCTCGTAGTTCCACACGTGCGTGCAGTTCAGCGGGCAACATCCGCCATATCCATCCGTGTGGTGAAGCGTAGACTCGCCGCTGCACCCCTCAAATCCGTAGAAATGCCCTGCCTCGTCCCAGAAGCAGGTGGGCGAGCGAATGATGCTGGTCTGCGACACAACCGACTCGATCACCGAAAACGGCAGGGTTGAATCATAGAACGTGTCACGGACTCGCCGGGTCAGATCGCCGAGGCGCTCCCCCTCCGATTCGACATGTTCCACCACATCGAGCGCGGACCGAAACCAGGTGTTGTACCGATTCCCGAGCCAGAACTGGCTCTTGCTGTCGGTCCTGCGCATGACGAGTCCCTGATCCCAATTCACATAGCGATTGGGAAAGTGCCAGGCAATGGTGAAGGGAATGACTCGTTCTTCTCCCGGCTCAAGGACGAATGGCACCGCAAGCGCGCCGTTCCAGGTGCGACCCGGCACGCTCGGCGTGGAGTCGCTCAGGTTTCCAAATTGCCCGGTGGCCGCGAAGGTCTCCCAAAAATCAGACAGCGAGTCCCATTGGGTCAGCCACGTCGCATTCGGCGCGCTCGTTGAGATCGCCATGGTGCCGTTGCCGGCAGCGTAGTCCGGAAGATGCGCATTGCCCATCGAGATGGTCGTCGAGTCCCCCGTCCGCACGACCGTGTTGGCGTTGCCACCGTAGAGCTGACAGCGTGCGTCGAAGATCGGGGCAACACCATCCCAGCCAACGGCGTTTTGCAGTGTACCCGCGATGGAGACGAGACGGGTCTCCTCGGTCGGATTCCGAACGGTGAACGCAAACAGGATCGCCGGAATACCAGAATCTCTGCTGTCGAGCGGCACGAACGGATTGAAGGCCTCCAGGGAGACGTCCACCGGGAGCTCATCGTCGAGGTAGCGCACACCGGCAACGGGGTAGGTGCCGGTGAATTCGGTGGCGGCGACGCCGGGAAGCTTCTGCAGCAGCCGCCGATGCGGGATCGGCACCACATGGTCGTTGGATGTAGGCGGGGCTGCCGGTCCCTCGGTACCGTAGTGCGCGTCCGACTGCAGGACTCTCGCGACCGGCACACCAACCGGGCGGTATTGACGAGTCCACACGGCGAAGAACGAGTGCGGCACGCACGCGAGGTGGTTCACCTGGTTGTGAATCTGCCACTGCCGCAGCGAGCCGTCGCCAGCCAGGGCGATGTTGCCGGTGCCGATGCCGCCGAGCGGCATCGCAACAGCCCGCGTCGCCTCACCCTGGTAGACGCGATCCTCGCGCGATGTCGATGCGAAAACAGTGGTCATGCAGTCTCCTCGTCCTGGGGTGCTTGCGAAACCGGCACCAAAGGCAGGAGCCGGTGGATCGGCACTGGTCGTGCCGGTCGAAATGCGGTGCCTTCGGTCAGGTCGACCGAAGCGCTCGCCTCAGTTGATGCTCGAGCGATGGCTGTCTCGATCCATTCGCGAATCCTGTCGGGCGAGGCCGCTGCCCGCGCGTTGACAAGGAGCCGGCCATTTGCTGCTCCATCCCTCCCCGTCACAGTCACCGTTGGTCCACGGTTCCGGCCTACGAGATTGCCTCGCACGCTGCCGCGTTCTGACTCGAGCCACACCTTGAGATGGGCTATCTCAACACCTTCGCGCCCGGCGAAGGCGCCGGCCAGCTCGATCACGCTCCGGAGCCACGACTCAGAAGAATCCGGACCGAGAAACGCGACGGTACCTGCCAGATTCACCCAGCCGAGACTCGCCTCGGCCGCCGCGTATCGATCGTAGTCAAGACTGAGGACACGTTCTCCAAACCGGCCAGGCGAATCCTGCAGATTGCACCAGGCATCGATCCCGACGCCATCGGAAGCGGAGACCGCCAGGACTGTTGCGCCAGGATACCGGCCGACAATATTCTCCGTGACTGCCGTCCGTTCCTCGTCCGTCAGCAAGTCGATCTTGTTTAGGAGGATGATGTCCGCCTCGGCGAGCTGCCGCTCATGCAGGTAGGCAATGTCCGGCTCCATCGCAGCCAGACCGAAGACGCTCTCACGCAGGCGAAGGCCATCAGCGACGACACTGAGTGGACCGAGCGTGACCGTGCCTGTGGAAAGCTGTCTCAACGGCTGGCAAACCGTCGCGACGAGGTCGGTACACGAGCCCACCGCCTCGGCAAGAATCACGTCCGGCCCGACCGCTGTGAGTTCGGCCAGCACGTCGTCAAGCTGATCGTACTGACAGCAAAAACACCCATCCGGGATCTCGAACACGTGGTCCGAGACGGTACGCGCCACTTCGGTATCGACGAGCGACGCCGCCTGGTCGTTGGTGATGATCGCCACCCGCTGATCGCGAGATCGCAGGTGACGTGCCGCCTGCAGGATCGTCGTGGTCTTGCCGGCCCCGAGGAACCCACCGACCAGGATCAGGATAGGCGCGACCGGTACATCGCGACCGCGCTCCGGCGGCGCTCCACCGTCCGCCTGGTGTTCTTGCTTCATCTTCGCTCCGTTTACCCCTTCAAGCCGGACATGGCCACGCTCTCCGTGATCTTCCGCTGCGCGATCGCAAAGAGGATCAGCAGCGGTACGACCAACATCGAGAGGGCCGCCAGCGTCACGACCGGCGATCCAGTACCGAATCGCCCCGAAAGCATCACCAGGCCGACCGGCAACGTCATCTTGTCGGGCGACGTCAGGAAGATGTTCGCCCAAAAGAACTCATTCCAAGCCGCCAGCGCGATGAAGATGGCCAGTGCCGACAGTGCCGGTGCGGAGAGCGGCACAATCACGTTCCACAGAATCCGCAAGTGCCCGGCGCCGTCGATTCGGGCGGCATCCTCGAGGTCACGGGGAATGGACAGGAAGAACTGTCGCAGCAGGAAGGTGCCAAAGACATTGATCAGCGCCGGCAGGTAGACCGCCTCATGCGTATCCAGGAGCCCGAGATTCCGGATCAGGATGAATGTCGGGATCACCGTGACCTGCTGCGGGACCATCAGAGCCGACAGCAGGATGATGAACAACAGGTCACGGCCAGGAAACTGCAACCGCGCGAAGGCGTAGGCAGCAAGCGTGCTCGTGATCAACGCCCCGGCCGTGATGATCACGGTCAGCTTCAGGCTGTTCAGCACCAGCCGTACGAACGGCAATGTGTCGAACACCTCGACATAGTTGTCGAGCGTGATGGACGACGGAATCCACACCGGCGGCAACGAGAATGCCTCGGCACGGGGCAGAAGTGAGTTGACCAGCATCCAGTAGAACGGCGTCAGGATCAGCAACGCCAGCGCCACGAGGAAGAGGTCGAGTGTCCAGTCGCCAGTCCGGCGCAGCCCGCGCCAGCGGGCGGTTCGCACTTGCCTGTCAAGTGCCATATCGACTCCTATTCATGGAAGACCCAGTATCGGCTCAGCCGGACCTGCAATAGCGTGACGATCATGATGACGACGAACACCACAAGAGCAAGCGCCGAGGCGTACCCCATCTCGAAGCGGCGGAACCCGGTCTCGTAGACATGCATCACGATGGTCAGCGTGCGATCGCCAGGGCCGCCCCGCGTCATGATGTACATCGGCTCGAAAATCTGGAACGCCCCGATGAAGGTGATAACGGTGGCGAAGAACAGCGTTGGCGACAGCATGGGAATCGTGATGTTCCAGAATCGACGAAGGGTGCCAGCCCCGTCGACAGAGGCCGCCTCGTAGAGCTGCGTGGGGATACCCTGCAGCCCCGCCAGCAGGATGATGAAGGTGAATCCGATGGTCTTCCAGAAATCGACCGCGATCACCGCTGGCATCGCCCAGTCAGGATCAATCAGGAAGACAGGCGCATCTTCGAACCCGAGGCGCTTGAGGTAGTACGTGATGAATCCGAAGTTCGGATCGAGGATGTACGACCAGATCAACGCCACAGCTGCCCACGACACGAGCATTGGAAAGAAATACGAGGTCCTCAGGAAGTAGTCCAACGGCCTGGCCATCGCGCGGTTGACCGCAAGAGCCAGGAG
Organism: Chloroflexia bacterium; assembly: GCA_030430125.1. GTDB lineage: Bacteria > Chloroflexota > Chloroflexia > Thermomicrobiales > UBA6265 > JACCVC01. The sequence goes on from JAUIGA010000013.1 coordinate 13,476, forward strand.
AAGTCCCGGCACCAGATGTAGCACGACTGACCAGAAGGTGAACACGAAGGTGTTGCGGATCGCCGCAATCGCCTGCGGATCATCCATCAGCCGCTCGAAGTTCCGGATACCGATGTACTCCGGCGACGAGAACATGTCCCAGCTGTACAGGCTGAGCACAATGCCCCCAACGAGCGGACCGGCGATGAACACCAGGAACAGGATCGCCGTCGGCGTCAGGAACAGGTATCCTGCACGAGCCTCTCGCCGGCGCAGGGTAGAGGCGCGACCATGTCGCGCCTCTCCAGCCGGGGCCGTGGTTTCGATGTCGGATCTAACGGTCACCGGCGCATCGTCTCCTAGAGATTGGACTCAATCTGCTGATCCAGTTGCTGCAGCGCCTCCTCCGGATCAACGTTGCCTGCAAGAATCTGGGTGAAGGTGTCGATAATGTCCTGCTCGATGATATTCCCCCGGTCGGGCGACGGAATCGGGGTGGCGTAGTCCAGCGCGTCGTAGAGTTTGATCATGCCCTCGGGAGCATTCGCAATGAATGCGTCGCTGTTCGCCAGCGAGCGACGTGGCGGCACAGTTGGGCCACCCTGCTCGACTTCCAGCATTTGCGCATCAGTGGATGCCAGGAATTTGACGAACTCCCAGGCGGCATCCTTGTTCTCGGACGCCTGCATTATCGGGTGACCGTCCCAACCGACCGGCGAACCCTGGCCTGCTTGCTGCGGCCAGGCCACGAGCTTGACCGAATCAGTGATCTCTACCTCGCGGACCGCTGCCGTCGGCCACCGCCCGCCGCCGAACATGCCCAGCTTGCCGTTGGCCATCGTTGCAATCGCATCGAACTCACCGCCCGGTTGCGGGCTGATTCCGGACTCCACCAACGAGCGCATGAACGTTGCCGACTCGATCGAGGCCGGCTCGGCAACGGTCGACTCGGTCCATTCCGCGTTGAGCGTGCTCGTGCCATTGGTGAGGAACCACGGCATCACACTGGCGAAATAGGAGGCGGTCACGTGGTAGCCGAAGGTATCGTCGCCCGCGGAGCCGATCGCCTCGGCGGCGGCCATGAAGGCGTCCCAGGTCCAGGTGTCGGTCGGCTCTTCCACGCCTGCCGCCGCGAACACCTCGGTGCTGTACCACATGCACATCGTGTTGAAACCGTGGGGGATGTAGTACGTCTGGCCATCTGTCGAGCTGTAGGTCCTCGTCCACTCCATCAGATTGGGATGGACATCGTCGAAGAATTCCTGCAGCTCCTCGGCGTCACGCTCGATGTATTCATCCAGTGGATGAACCAGGCCACGACTGGCGAACAACCGTTGCCCCTCGGTTGCGACTCGCATCACGTCGGGCACCTGCCCGCCGGCGATTCGCGTCGACACAGCATCGAAGAACCCCGCCCAGCTCTCAGCGGGTACCGCCTGGACCTCGACCGAGATATCTGGCTGGACTTCATTGAATGCCGCAACAATCGGATCCCAGGAGGCGGACTCCACCGCATCCGCCCAGATCACAAATGTGACCGACCCGGACACCTGGCGTGCCGCCTTCGCCGAAATGACAGCCGGCATGGCAATGCCTGAAGCCACGATCGCACTTGCACCGGCTGCCGCCTTCATGATCGTGCGCCGACTCACCTGCTGCGTACCAGGCTTGACAAAACCACCACGGGTCGCGCGTGTCCTGCTCATGGATCCTGCTCCTTCTCGGGTAAGGCTCCCGGCTGCTGCCGTCGGCATTGGACCGAGGGTCTGTGCATGTTCGCGACGGACGAACGCATCGCCCGACCTTTTGAGAAATCGTTTCCACGACGATAGCAGCAACGCCAGATCACGTCAACCTTGCATCAAGCGTGTCCGCCGGCAACCCTCTCCGCCCACGACACAATATTACGACAGGCGAAGTCGCGAAATCAGTTAATTCCGGGCAGAATACCCTACAAAAATGGGTGTTCTGGCCGATACCAGCGTATCCACACCCAGGCTCGGCCACGCTCGGACATCTGCTAAAAGGGGCCATTCTGGACGCAGCCATCGGTGGGATCCACTGGTCTCCACAATCACTTCCGAACCTACTCTCCTCCTCCCCTGTTGCAATCGTTTTCAGGAGCAACGCCTCGGCTCTTCCATTCGCAGGCAGCAGACGACTCCGGTGCTCGGCGTGCCGATGGGGCATCGGCATCGAGTGCGCAACTCCTTGTCCCGCCTATTTGGTATCCCATCTTGACGAACGGTCCTCAACACGGCACGATGCTCTTCACAATCAGTCAAATACCAGGGAGGTTATGCGTGTCGCTCGATCTTGTCATTCGCAACGGTACGGTGGTGACCGCAACCAACAGCTTTGCCGCGGATGTCGGTGTGCGGGATGGGGTGATCGTCGAGATTGCCGATCGGATCGACGATCCCGCCGCGAGTCAGGTGGACGCCACGTTCCAGCTCCTGCTCCCTGGCGGGGTCGATGTACATACCCACATGGACTCGCTGTCGTTCGGCATGCAGTCCGCCGACGATTACCGCACCGGCACCATCGCCGCTGCCTGTGGTGGAACCACCACCATCGTCGACTTCGCCCACCAGCAGCCGGGGCAAGGGATGCTGGAGACCATCGAAGCCTGGCACGGTCGAGCCGAGGGCAAGGCCGCGATTGACTACGGATTCCACGCCATCGTCGCCGACCCGACCGACGCCGCGATCACCGAGCTCTCGCAGCTGCCGGCGCTTGGCGTCACCAGCTTCAAGGTCTTCCTCGCCTACAAGGACGGCCCGATGGTCGACGACGCGCAGTTCATCCGCATCCTCGCGACTGCTCGCGATGCCGGCGCGCAGGTCATGGTCCACGCCGAGAACGGGGAGATGGCCGACTATCTCCAGCGGCAGCACGTCGCCGCCGGGAAGCTGGCTCCAAAGTTTCACGCCTCCAGTCGCCCGCCTCGCATTGAGGCGGAGGCGACAGCGCGAGCCATCGCGCTGGCCGAGGTCATCGGCACACCGCTCTACATCGTCCACGTCAGTTGCGAAGAGTCGCTGGAGGAGGTCATCCGTGGCCGCGAACGCGGTGTCGATGTCGTTGCCGAGACCTGCACCCACTACCTGTACACATCGGGGGAGGATCTCGAACGCCCCGACTTCGAGGCGGCGAAATATGTCTTCACCCCGCCACCGCGAGACCGGCGCAATCATCAGGTGTTGTGGGACGCGCTGGCCCGTGGTGACCTCGAGATCGTCTCGTCCGACCACTCGGCGTGGAGCTTCGCCACCCAGAAATCACGTGGCCGCGACAACTTCACGCGTATCCCCAACGGCGCACCGGGCATCGAGGAACGCATGACGATGGTCTGGCAGGGGGTCAACGATGAACACATCACCCCGAACCAGTTCGTCGCGCTCACCGCGACCAACCCGGCCAGGCGGTTCGGACTCTATCCGCGCAAGGGCACGATCGCGATCGGCAGCGACGCCGACATCGTGGTCTGGAATCCAGCCGCTGAGCGAGCGATCCGTCAGGAGTCGCTCCACCACGGGGTGGATTACACCGTCTACGAAGGGGAGTGGGTGGAGGGCGGGCCGCGCACGGTCATCCTCCGTGGCGAGGTCATCGTCGACGACGGGGACTTCACCGGCGCACCGGGAGCCGGCCGTTTCATCCATCGCGCCGCCGTTGAGCGTCAAACCGCCGTGTCGTGAGGCCCCCCGGCTGCAACGCAGTCGACGGGGCACTCCAGGTGCCCTGATTGCGAAAGCACAGGAAGGTGACAATCGGCGAACGAACGGGTAGGATACAGGACACGGACCCAGCAACGCCGATCCTTCGGCATCGGACACCAGAACATTCGCCAGGGAGAGCTACAGGCAGATTCAAGGCACAAAATAAGCAGGCTACACGAGCGTCGCATCCTGGACAGATACCTTCGCTCGCGCGCCTGCTGGTCCGACGGAATCACCACGCCAGTTGATGGAGGGGACCCCGTCGCCTCCATTCTAGGGGATACCCCAGATGAACACAACTCATACGTTTGCCCCACGCAACGACGCGCACGCCGACGCCCTCACCTCGCTGCTCGACGATGGCACCGCCTACCTCGGTCCGGTTGACGCCAGCCGACCGGGTCGTCCGCCGGTGTGGATGCTGTATCACCCGGATCACCCCGGCATCCCCCTGACCCGCGGGCACCGGACCCCGCAGGACGCCGTCGACGCGATCACCCAGTATCTCAAGCCCGCCGGGAAGTGGCCGCAAATCCTGTGGCTCCCCCCGCCCGCCGACCACTTCGCCGCCTGATCCGGGTCCGGCGCGGCCGGACGTGTCATGTCCGAGCGGGACCAGGCGAGAGTTCCCGCCCGGTGCATCGCTCACGTTCGCGATGCGGCCCATCACTTGGCCCTCTCCGACGGAACGATCATGACCAACAAATCATGCAATCGGGAGAACCGAAAATGAACGCGACAAGCGAAGACATCCCCCTGTGGCAGCAGCTGTGGGCAAAGACCGACCGAGACGACCCAACCAGGTGGCATCCGCTCGCCAATCACCTCATCGATGTCGCCGCCGTTGCGTTGGAGTTGTGGGAGTCTGCAATCTCACCCTCCGAGAAGGCGCGTTGGACGGCGTTCTGCGGCGGTGACGTCGATGCTGCCGGACATTTCCTCGCCTTCCTCGCCGGCATCCACGACCTCGGCAAGGCCAGCCCGGTCTTCCAGGCCGCCTCGAGGGAGCAGCGGTCGCGCTTGCTGGGAGCCGGTGTCTCCCTGCCGACCGTCGCCACGCGCTACGCGCCGCGCCATGGCGCCATCACGGCAAGCACGCTTGGGCCGCTCCTGCGTGAGCGCACTCCCGATCTGCGACCGCGCCAGGCGAAGCGGCTCGCGGTCGTCAGCGGTATCCACCATGGGTCGATATTCGATCGCCAAACGCTTCGGCTCGCAACACCACGTGTATCCCCAGGCGAAATCGGAGACGAAGTGTGGGAAGTGGCGAGACGAGAACTGGTCGATCAGCTCGTGGATGCGCTGGGTTCGATGCCGGAGATCCCGACGGCCACCATGCCAGTACCTCTGGCGCTCTGGGCGGCCGGGTTCATCTCGGTCGCCGACTGGATCGGTTCCAACACCGAGTGGTTCCCGTTTCAGCCACTCGACCTCGATTCCGCAGCCAGCCTTGCACGCTCTCGCAAGCGAGCCAAGGACGCACTCCTGGAACTTGGATGGGGTGCTTCCAGAGCCGAGCTGCCGTCGTCGTTCAACGCTGCATTCGCGTACCAGAAGTGGAATGGGCCCAACGACACGCAGCAAGCAGTGATCGAGGCTGTCGAGTCGATGGCCGGTCCTGGTCTCATCGTGGTCGAAGCGCCGATGGGCGGCGGAAAGACCGAGGCCGCATTTTGGGTCGCGGCGCACGCCGAACGCCACTGGGGTACCAGCGGGCTGTACGTCGGCATGCCGACCCGTGCCTCCAGCGACCAGTTGTTCGGTCGCCTGCGAGCCTTCCTCAAAGCACATCACCCCGATCCGGACCAGCGCCTCAACCTCATGCTGCTGCACGGTCACGCCGCCATCAGCGCGGCCATGCAACAGGCGCGCACAAGCGACCCCATCGACGCGCTCACGACATCGTCTGGCGCACCCGACGTACCGGAAAGCGACGACCTCGCCGCCGAATGGTTCGGCGGACGCAAGCGAGGGCTGCTCGCACCATACGGTGTCGGTACGGTTGACCAGACATTGCTCGGCATTCTCGAAAACCGCCACCACTTCGTCCGACTGCACGGACTCGCCGGCAAGACCGTCATCTTCGACGAAGTCCATGCCTACGACGTCTATATGGAGAATCTCTTCACCCGCGAGCTGGAGCTGCTCGGCGCCATGGGTGTACCCGTCGTCATCCTCACCGCGACCCTGCCAGCTGATCGCCGGGATGGGCTGCTGGCGGCCTACGCCGAGGGCGCGGGTTGGACTGTCGTCCCCGATTCCGAGCCCGCCACATATCCGCGTGTCACGACGATTGGCGCCGGCGACGTGCGATCCCGAACGATCCCGAGAAACGTAGCCGATCGCCAGGTTGTCCTGCGCTGGCATCCGGGCGATGAAGACGTTGCTCGTCCGAGCATCGCTGCCGCGCTCGTCGAGCGTCTCGCCAACGGCGGGGTCGCCGCCGTTATCTGCAATACGGTCCGGCAGGCGCAGGAGATGTACACGACGCTCGCCGAACACCTGCCCGCCGACGAGCTCACGCTCTTCCACGCGCGTTTCCGCCTCGGCGATCGCGAGCGCATACAGAAATCGGTGCTGTCGCGTTTCGGCAAGCCTTCACAGGCTGCTCGTCGCCCACACCGGCACGTCGTGGTGGCGACACAGGTAATCGAGCAGAGCCTGGACCTCGATTTCGACCTCATGGTCAGCTACTTCTGCCCCACCGATCTCCTGCTGCAGCGCGCCGGCCGCATGCACCGACACCAGCGCGACCGCCCGGCCGGGCTGGAGACACCGGAACTCTGGGTCATGGGGGTTGGGAACCCTGACGACACGGAGTATCCGGCTCTGGGCGTGCCGGTCGTCTCCCATCTGGTCTACGCGCCCCACGTGCTGGTGCGT
>JAUIGA010000282.1 GCA_030430125.1 Chloroflexia bacterium
CGCGGCCGGAGACTGGCAGCGCCAATTCGAAACCGAGACATCAACGCTTCAACGATACAGGGACCTGCAGACGCAATTGAAGACCGATCTCGATGAGGCGCTGCGCCCTGGCGAGCCGGCCGCAAGCATCGAAGCGCTCGACGCCCGCCTGAGCACGACGCGTACCCACCTCGCCGACGCGCGAGCGCGGCTTGCCACGCTGGAACAACAGGCCGCGGCCAGCCGAGAGCTCGCCGCAAAGCTGGAGAAACAGCACTTCGAAGATTCCTGCCCAACCTGCGGACGACCATTCAGCGATGCGGAAGCCGACCTCGTGCTTCAGACACTTCGGCGGTCGATCCAGCAGCACGAACAGGATATCGTCACCACCGGCGACGCAGCGCGTAGCGACGATGCGGCGATCAAGCGCACGCAGCAGGAAATCAGCGATGAGCGGAAGCGCGACGATGACGTCCGAACCCTCCGATCCCGCATCGCCAACGGCGACGAGCGCATTGCCGACCAGGCAGCGATGGTCGACGCCAAGGTGAATGGGCTCAGCGCCGCCCTGGCACAACTCGGCCTCGACGCCGCGCCCTCCGCCGAGCAGGTCCAGACGCTCCAGCTCGAGGTCCATCACGCCCGGACCATGCTGGGCACGGTCCAGCCGCTCGGGTTGATCCGGCGCGCCATCGCGGAGGCCCAGGACGCCAGAACTCGCCTGGCCACCGAGCTCGAAGCGCTTGAGGATGTCTCGTGGGATCCGGATACCTGGCGCGACGTCACCGAGCGCCATCGGGCCGCGACCAACGCCGCCAGCGCGGTGCGGCAGATCGATCAGGAACTCGCCAAGCGCCCACAACTCGAGCAGGATCTGGCCGCGGTACGCAGCCAGATCGCGCAGCTTGAATCTGACGTTGCGGCCAACGTTGCCGCGCGGCGGGACATCGGCTTCGAGGAGTTCCGCCGGGTAGAGCGCGAACGGCGTGCAGCCCTGGAGGCCGCCGATCATCAGGCGCGCGATGCGGATTATCGTGTGAAGACCCTGCAGCAGGAAGACCATCAGGTGAAGGAGCTGGGCCGAGACGCGGAGGAGAAACGCAAGATCCACAAGGATTTGGACCTGATGTACCGCGAGTTCTCGGAATTCGACAAGTTCGTCGCGCAGCGCCTCACGCCACAACTCGCGGATACCACCAGCGATATCGTCTCGGCGATGACCGACGGAAAATACGATCGGGTCGAGTTCGATGAGGACTACGGACTGCAGGTGTGGGTTGGAAGCGACGAGAAGTTCGACCTCGAGACCTTCTCCGGCGGCGAGCGGGATGCGATCGCGCTGGCGGCACGACTCGCGCTGTCGCGCATGATCGGCTCGCAGGCGGCGAACCCGCCAGGGTTCCTGGTGCTCGACGAGGTGTTCGGCTCGCTGGATGCCGAACGGCGCGAGCGGGTCCTGACCCTGCTCGGCCAACACGCGCATGAGTTCTTTCGGCAGATGTTCATCATCTCGCACGTCGATGATGTGCAGCAATCGCCTGTGTTCGACACGATCTGGCAGGTTGTCCAACGCGAGGACGGGTCGAGCGATATCCTCGCCGAAGCCGGCGAACGCGTCGTGATGGACTGACCGCATCACCACAAGCCGGCGGGCTTCACGTCGCATGTCGTGTGGCATCATTGCGCCTGGACCATCGCGAATGTGGGCGCGGTGTGCCGCGAACGGTCGAACCGCCCGCCCCACCGCGCACCGGAAGCACCCATGGCGACTGATTCGGCCGCACGCACCTCAACCCAGCGAATCCCTGCACGACGAGGTCGTCGGCAAGCCCCCGCGGATCTCTGGACCTTCCCGCTGATCGTTTTCGCGGTGCACTGGGTCATCGCCCAGGTCCCGGCGTCGCTGGCCCTTCTCTATGGCACCACTCGCCCACCCGACCCAGGCGCCACAAGCGGCGAAAGCTGGGCATACGGCGTGAAGCTCGGACCGATGTCCGGCCTCGCCCATATCCTCGTTGAGCCGATGCGACAGTGGGATGGCTCGTGGTATCGTCTCGTCGCGATCGAGGGGTATAGCGGCAACACCGCAAAGGCCGCGTTTTGGCCACTCTATCCGTGGCTGATGGACTGGGGCAGCCGGTTCACCGGCCTTTCACCGGAGACGGTCGGCTACATCATCACCAACATCGCCTTCGCGGCAGCGCTGGTGCTGCTCTATCGCCTGGTCGCGCTCGATCTCGATCAGCCTGTCGCGCGGCGGACCCTGTGGGCGCTGGCGCTCTTCCCCACGGCGCTTTTCTTCACCGCCGTTTACACCGAATCGCTCTTCCTGTTGTTGACGGTTGGCTGCCTGCTCGCCGCCAGGCTGGGAAACTGGTGGGTGGCCGGCATCGTCGGTTTGCTGGCGGCGCTGACCCGATCGGCGGGCATCATGCTGCTGGCACCGATGGGGATCCTCTTCCTGCAGCAATACGGGTTCAATGTCCGGCGGTGGTTTCCGTCGATCTTCCCCGCCGCGCTGCCGGCACTCGGCCCGGTCATCTTCGGCTGGCACCTGACCACCGTCGGATTGCGATTCCTGGACTGGATCGACGTGCAGTGGCAGTGGTATCGCTTTCCGGCAACCCCATGGGAAACGTTCCGCTGCGCGACGGTTGGCTGCACCGCCACCGTCCCGAATGTCGATCAGCCGCAGATCCATCGCGGTGTCGACTGGAGCTGGGTCGACATGCTGCTCGACGCGCCTGGATGGTCCACCATTACCTCCTCCGCATTCCGCGACACGTTCGCGCGCGGCGACTGGCTGGAGCTTGTCGTCACGGGGTTGGCATTCGCGTTGTTGCTGATCGGTATCCGCCGCATCCCCCTCTACTACTATGCCCTGGTGGTTCCGCCCCTGGTTGTCCCGCTGTTCAGTCCCAGCTCGGTCCACCCGTTGATGTCGATGCCGCGATTCGTGCTTCCGATGTTCCCGCTGTTCGTCATCGTGGCGCTGCTGATCCGCAATCGCACGATGGGGTTTACGCTGGGGACGATATCAGCTGTTGCGATGGCCTTGCTGTCCATGCAGTTCGCAACCTGGTACTGGGTGTCCTGACCGGCCACGGCGCGTATTGGCAACCTGTCTGCGCATCCGCTGTTCGGTGGTTTCACGGCCTGCGGCGGGCAGTGGCGTATCACGCCATGGCCGAATCACGACCAATGGCGACATTGGCGGCGTCGACGTGGTCCCCATCGTCGATGCATGCGCCGCCAGGTCGCGGCTACGAGCCTGTTCACGCTCTGCTCCACTATGGAGCAACCGCCTAACTCCCTGTCACCGATTCTGCACTCCGGGTACAATGCCCGAGGATTGCCCATCGGTGTCTCCCCATCCCGCCAACCGGACATCATGGCGGCAGGGGGTCAACATGAGGAAGGACACGCAACGTGGTTGAGGTACAGGCTCGCTCGCATTCGGCCCCGGTCGTCGAGGAACGCATGACGGGCGGACAGGCGCTGGTTGCGTCGCTCCTCCGGCAGGGGATCGACACCATCTTCGGTCTCCCGGGGGTGCAGCTCGATGGGGCGTTCGACGCG
>JAUIGA010000014.1 GCA_030430125.1 Chloroflexia bacterium
GGTTGGGTTCTGCGCGGTCGCCGGGCCCGCCGTTGCGCCGAACAACGCCATGGTTGCCAGCAATGCCACCACCAACCCGCGGAACCCCGAGTTGCACACCGATAGATACCTCGCCATTGTGTCTCCTACATCTTCCAGCATTTGCTGGCGAACACACGATACCCACCTGGCCGCTCCATACCGAGTCGTGCCGGCATGAAACGGCCAGTCCCCTGAAGTACGTTGTCAGAGGACTGGCCTTGCCACGGAATGAGCCTGTTGCGACGATTGACGCGATCTTCGTCCACTTCAGGCAATCCCGTGACCCAGTATGGATTCTAGCAGGAAGTACCATATGGTGCGCAAGGCTATGTATGCGATGTGCCTCACGATCAATCCTGTTTGAAGCCACGTGACGTGCTGACCACGGAACGACAACCAGTCATGTCGCACCGATCCCGAAGGCCGATTGCCAGCCATGGATGCGGTGGAGCCATACCCGTCGATCCATCCACACCGGACGGCCCGCCAGGCCGCCACTCGCCACCGTACGGACACTGTTGTGTCTTGATTGCCCCCAGTGTGGTGCCGTATCCTGACCGGGATGAACCGGGCAGCGGAGCTATTGCCGCGCCGCGCATCCCTGCCGCCCGGGTCACCGTCCGGCGCCGACAGCGTTTGCTGCCGTCCGGTCAGGGTGCCACCCGCCTTCGCCCACATGGGCGCCACCTGCCGCACCCCCGTCCCGTCACCACCGAGGGTCACCGCCATGCGGAACTTCTTCAAGCGCCAGGGCAAATTCCAACCCCGCAATGGCGACGACCGCAACGACCAGATCATCCCCGAGGACCTCTGGGTCAAGTGCCCGAAATGCAGCGAGCTCATCTACTCCAAGGAACTCGACCGCAGCGCCCGGGTCTGCCCCAAGTGCGGGCATCACTTTCGCCTGCGCGCGCGGCATCGCATCCGCCTGCTGGTCGATCCGGGAAGCTTCGAGGAGTGGGATACCGGGCTGCGTCCGGAGGATCCTCTCGCCTTCGTCGACGGGCAAGGCCCCTACCCGGACAAGGTGGAGCGTACCCAGTTGAAGACCGGCGAGGTCGAAGCCCTCATCACCGGCGTGTGCCGGGTCGAAGGTCGCCCCCTGGTGCTGGTGGTGGCGGATTTCGACTTCCTCGGCGCCAGCATGGGTTCGGTGTGGGGCGAGAAGCTCGCCCGTGCGGTCGAACGCGCCGGTGAGCACGGCTGGCCGGTGATGACTGTCAACGCCTCGGGTGGCGCGCGCATGCACGAGGGGCTCTTCTCGCTGATGCAGATGGCGAAGACCGTCTCCGCGTTCCACCGCCTCGGCGAGCGGCGCCTGCCGCATTTCTCGCTGCTGGTGGACCCCTGCTACGGTGGCGTCACGGCCAGCTACGCCACGGTCGCCGACATCGTGATGGCCGAGCCCGGCGCGCTCATCGGCTTCGCCGGCCAGCGCGTCATCGAGCAGATCACCCGACAGAAACTGCCCGACGGTTTCCAGACAGCGGAGTTCCTGCTCGAACATGGCATGATCGATTTCATCATCGAGCGCCAGCAGCTCCGCCAGCAGGTGCGTACCCTCATCGATCTGTACATGCGCGACGGCGAGAACGAGCCGGCGCCGGTTGTGGCCACCGCCGCATCGATCGACGTGGACGCATGACCGGCGACGAAAGGGACCCGCGATGACGACGGATGTCGATGAGATGACCAGCGATGCGCCCCCGGCGCCAACGGCGTGGGATCGTGTCAAGCTCGCCCGCGCGACCGACCGGCCAACCACGCAGGATTACGTCGCGGCGTTGTTCACCGACTTCGTGGAGCTGCACGGCGACCGGTTGTTCGGCGACGATCGCGCCCTCATCGGTGGCGTGGCCCGGTTTCGCGGCAGCACCGTGATGGTGATTGGCCACCAGGGCGGCACGAACACGAAGGAGAACATCAGCCGCAACTTCGGTATGCCCCGACCCGAGGGGTACCGGAAGGCGCAGCGCCTGATGCGCCACGCCGAGAAGTTCGGCCTGCCGATCGTCACCCTCATCGACACGTCCGGCGCCGACCCCGGTATCAGCTCCGAAGAACGCGGACAGGGCACGGCGATCGCCGAAAGCCTGATGACCATGTTCGGCTGCCGCGTCCCCATCGTCTGCACCGTCATCGCCGAAGGCGGCTCCGGTGGCGCGCTCGCGATTGGCATCGGCGACCGGTTGCTGATGCTGGAGAACGCGATCTATGCGGTCGCGTCGCCAGAGGCCTGCGCGACAATCCTCTGGCGCGACGTGGAGAAGGCGCCGGAGGCGGCCGAGACGATGCGCGTAACCGCCGCCGACTGCTACCGCTTCGGCATCGTGGATGACATCGTGCCGGAACCGCAACCGGCGCATGAAGCACCCCAGGAGGTGATCGCCGCGACCGGGGACTTCATCGAGCAGGCGCTGCGGGACATCCAGTCCGCATTCGACCCGGAAACGGAAGACGGGGTCGCGGCGATGCTTGACGCCCGATATGGCAAGTTCCGCGCGATCGGCGCTTGGCGGGATGCGAGCCTCGACGCCCTCGACAGCGCTACTCCCGAGTCCTGATACCAGATCCGGGCAATGCCACGTCCGGGCCAGACCGCTTGCCGTTCCGCGAGCAGCATGACAGGCTCGGGCCGACACGCGACTTGCCGCGACGGCAGGTGCCCACCAATCATCTGAAGGTCGTATAACACCGCACCGGCATGGCTGTCGCTGGCTCCGCCGTTCCATTGAGCATCGAGCATGCGGAACCCCGGCCATGCCAGATGACCGGGGCTTCGGTTTCCATAACCATGACAATCAGGTATCGGTCGACGCTAGTTCGAGATGCCCGGCCGTGCGACATCGACCGCCGGCTCGCGCACCGGCAGATCATCGATCACAAACCACATGCGCTGGGATGCCGGCAAGGCGTGCATTTCCTGGCGATCCATCAGGTAGAGCGCCAGCTCACGCGGGATCTCGATCGGGTCGATGCCAGCCTCGCCCATCCAGACAAACCATCGCGCACCATCGTCGGCAAGGAGCAACCGCTCCGGATGCACCCGATGGATGGCAACCGGCTGCATATAACGTTCTCGCAACATTCCTGTTCGACCCTCTCCCTGGCGTCACATTCTGCTGATACCCGCCGCGCTCGCGACCCGTGGTGCTGGCATGGGCGGGTTGATGCGCCGCCGTGTGCCATGGTCGATTGCGTGACGGAGTTCCAATCTCGGTCCGAATTGAACCTGCGGTATCAACGCGCCGCAGCGGCTGACAACCTTGCAATCATAACATATGTCAATAGAGAGAAACCATCCGGAGCGGCGAGTCATGTGCATTCACGCTCGACACATCGTCATCCGCCGACACTGCGCACGAACCGCTCGATCGCCCGGTTGAGCTCCTCCAGCGTCTCCTCCTGATTCTCCGGATCGCCGTTGACGACACACCCCCGGATGTGGTCCTCCAGGATCAGCAACCCGACGGCCCGCAGCGACGATGTCGACGCCGAAATTTGCGTCAGCACATCGATGCAGTACTTGTCATCCTCGACCATGCGCGCGATGCCGCGCACCTGGCCCTCGATCCGCTTGAGCCGGTTCAGGATCTTCAACTTGTCGGCGGCATAGGAATCGGAATGCCGGTCCATGGCATGACCCAGCTCGATGCTGGCTTCTTCATTGGGGATAGCGGACATGGCGTGACCTCTTGGGCGCGTGACGGGCGTGCCGTGGGCTGCCCACTCCATCATCGCGCAATTCGTATCCGAACGGAGACACCACCTCACGATCGGTCCGGGTCGGCAACGGGGCGATCCCCCGGAGCGGTGTCAACCCATCATGGTGACAGTGTGCCACAGCATGTGCGACCATGAGCGACATCGTGGACATTGCCCGACAGCGGGAGATGGAGGTGCGATATGGCACAGGCCAATATCGTCGTCGCGACGTTTGAGGAAGAAAGCAAGACCTACCAGGCCTTCAGCGAATTCAAGCAAGCCGGTCAACGGGGCGAGCTCAAGGTGGAGACGCTCGCCATTGTCCGTCGCTCCCAAGATGGCTCGTTGCAAACACCGGAGATCACCGGCCACATGCCGGCCGGTACCTTCAAGGGCGGGCTCATCGGTTCCCTGATCGGCATCCTCGGTGGTCCATTGGGGGTGCTGCTGGGTTGGGGCACCGGCGCGGTGATCGGCTCGCTGCGCGACGCCAGCGAGATTCGGTCCGACCTCAGCCTGATGCGAGCCCTCTCGGAAGGGATGAACCCGGGCGACGTCGCCCTGATCGGCGAGATCGAAGAGGCGTCGAACACGGTCGCCAACGAGATCGTGCGCCGTCTCGGCGGCGAGGTCCTGCGCCGCCCGGTTGACGAAATCCGCCGGGAGATCGAACGCGCGAGCAAGGCGCACAAGGCCGCCGAGAGCGAAGCCCGCCGCGTCATGAACGAGGACTCGACCGCCTGACCGACCCTCACCGCCTCGCCATCCCCAGCTTTTACCCCGACACCCCAACCGCGTCGTGACCGGCACGAGACACGGACGAATCGGCCACGACGCAACGCGCCCAACCCGCTGTCAACGAAACACCAGCGTCACTGTCGAAACCTAACCACCCCGTGACGCGAGCGCACACCCCGGTGCCCCGCTGTCACACACTCGCGGGCAGATGTGGACAACGAGACGAGTCATGTGGATAACCTTCGCGGAGTGTGGACAACTCGCGCAATCCGCCGGATATTCTCGGGATAACCCGTGTGCAACATTCGCGATGGTTGCGGAATCCCGGTGGATTGTCACAGGGTGCCGAGCGTTGTCCCCACCGCGCCTGGGGAGGCGTGGATAACTTGTCCCCGTCCTGTCCCGGAACGATTTTGGCGTCGTTCCGCGTCTTCCGGAGATTATCCACACTGTCCCCAGCCCCTATTACGGATACGGTCATTCTCTATCTATTACAAAGAGATACAGGGACACGGTCACAGGCACGAGACGGCGGGAATCGGTCTGTCAACGGTGGACGACCCGCAACGCCGCTTGCATCGTTGATTCCATGTTTCCAGGAGGCGCACTGATGCGATCGAACCAGAACATGGCACGCGGACGCCGGCGTCGCGCTGGCGCATGATCGGGACCCGGCCTGGAACGTCCCGGTTCTCCGTGGCCCACGACGATTCAGGCCACCTATGCGCGATCTGAGGTTGGGTCTGTTTCGGAGAGTTCCGGCTCGTATGTGACATACACCGGGCTGCTCCAGCCAAGCTCGCCATCACTCTGTGTCACCCAGATCCAGTAGGGATTGACCCCCGCTTCCGGACTCGAGTCACGCCACGCAAAGCCGGTTTCCATGGGCCCATGCGCGTGCGCCAGGCGCTCGATCACCAGCTGTTGTTCCAGGCCGCGACCTTCCCACGCGCGCGGATTCCCGGCGATCTCGCCAAGGGTCACGGCACATGACACCGCTGGCGTCCGCACCTCCAGCCTGGTGTCGTCGTCACCATCAAGATCAAGGATGATGCCATCCCAATCCCCACAGGTGTGGCTCCGCCAGGTCGCACTGCCGGCATTCCACGCGACGATGCCTTCCAGGGGATTGTCAATGGCATGGTTGCGGGCATCGAGGATCTGCCCGTGCCGCACCAGGAGCTCCCCGCTCCAATCGAGTGCCCGGGATCGATCTCGATTGCGGGCGCCTCGCCATGCCACACGTACCCGCCATGGATCGCCAGCGACCGGTCGTGGCCGGGCGTCATGGCGATACACAGTGTCCAGTCCGCGGCGCAGCTCGATCGTGTCGATCGGCGCGGTACCGACGACATGGACAGCGATGTCCGGAAGCTCCGCAAGGACCGGCGCGGAGCCCATGGGATGGCCGGAAACCGAGATATCCACGAGCATGCGCGGGCCGCTCGTCCCGTAGCACCTTCGCGAGCCGAGCGCATCCCAGATCGCGCCGCGCGACAGGTCATCTGCAAGGAAGGCGGTCAGCCCACCCCGGACGCCATGGTGCGCCAGTGTCGGCGCGCTCCAGCCTGGCCGGCCACTGTGGTCATCGGAGCCGGCGATGAAGGCGACCTGCAACTGCCGTTCGAGCGCCTCGCGCGCGAACCATTCAAAGCGACCCCACTGCGACGCGATCTCGATGGCTGGCTCGAGGTCCGGGTCGTGAAAGTCGAGATTGGCGCGCCGGCCACCGACGTGTGGCGTGAGCAGCACATCGGTGCGACCCGCATTCGCGGCATAGAGCCGATCGATTGGGTAGCAATCCGTGGACGCGTCACTCGTATCGTCGATGAGGGCATGGCTGGAGCGCCGGATCGGGCCTCCATCGCGATAGTAGACGTTGTGGTCCCCTCCAGCCGGGGTATTTCCCGACCATTCATACCCGTGCAGGGTCACGAATCGCCCGTCGTCGTGGAAACGCTCGACCGCATCGCGCAATCGCGCGTACACCTCGTTGGTCAGCTGGAAGTCGTTTCCCGAGTGGGCGGCGACGTCCACGGCCGCGATATCCCTGGCGTACGCAAAGTACTCGTCAATCGACCCGGTTCCGACGGTTTCCTCCGTCTGCCCGTGGAGGTCGCCCCAGTAGACGCGATGCTCCGGTCGGGATGCATGGACGCGGATCGGATTGCTGAGAGAGACAGGACCATCGTCCAGGCATGCCGCTACCCGAAGCGGACGCTCGATGCCGGACGGAAACCTGACATCATCGAAGCGATGGACGCCGTGTTCATCGGGATGAAAGGTGTAGGTCCGGGGAACGCCATCCGGCACATCCCGGGACAGGCGTACCGACCCATCGAATGCTGGATCCGGATTGCCCCACCGATCGATCGCGCGAATCTGGAGCCAACCGGTTTCGCCCTCGACAAGATCGCTCGGCGCCGTCAGCACCAGCGTGACCGCGGGTCCGCCAACGATCGGGAAGCCGAGGGTGTCGACATCCTCGAAGACACCGGTTCCGAAAGGATCGGCCTGCACCTTGATCCGAAAGCGTGTCTCCGGGAATGTCTGCGCTCGCATCCCGGGTCCGCCACCACTGGTGTCGCCCAGCGTGACGGCGATCCGCTCGCCGGCGGCAAGCGCGCCGTCACCGACCCGGAATGTCACGGTTCGTGACCAGGGGCGCACCCCATGGAGGCCGAAGGTCGGCGTCAGGGTGACTCGATCTCCCGAGGCGCGAGCACTGACATGGTTCTCGGCAGCGGGGTCGGTGAACTGGGCGGCGGGCCAGTCGCTGACGGTGCGGAATGCCAGGCGCAGGCTGCCGCCATCGTCGATACCGGCGATGCCAACGGTATAGTCAACGACCCAGGTGCCATATTCGCCGGCAATGGCTGGCCGAACCGGCGTGATGCGCGCGCTGCCAAGCCATGACTCGCGCCGGTGCTGCTCGCTGTCGATCGATGCCGACGTCGTTGTCATGGCAATTCAACTCCCTGGGATGCGCTTGCTGACCGTGATTGTGTACTCCAGAGTCCCGGAATGTCGACCAGCGATCTCCGATCCGTGTCGCAGGTCGGCACGAACCCGTTGTTCGAAACCGACGACGTGCAGGCGAGGGAGGCTGGTACCCGAATGCCGCCCAAATGCGTGTGGATTCAGGGATGCATGGGGAGGCTATTGCCGGCTTCGCAACAGCGCCAGCAGGCGCAACACCTCCGCGTAGAGCCAGACCAGGGTCGAGAGCAATCCGAGGGCCGCGTACCACTCCATCGTCGCCGGGGCGCGCTGTTCGACACCCCGCTCGACAACGGCGAAATCGAGAAAGAGATTGAACGCCGCGACCAGGCAGATAGCGATGCTGATCACAATGCCTGTGGTCGTCGGCTCGGTGAAGAGCAGCAGGTCGACATCGAAGAGACTCATGATCCAGGCGACGAGGTACATGATGAGGATGCCGAACGTCGCCGTGATGATGCCTCGGGCGAGCTTCGGGGTGACACGCACGGCGCGCACGGTGTAGAGCACCAGGCAGGCCAGGAACACGCAGACCGATGCCAGCAACGCCTGGGTGACTATCCCGTCGTAGACCGTCTCGTACACGCGGGAGACCGCCCCCATCCAGAAACCCATCAGGACCGCGTACAGCAGACCGGCCGGCAGCGCGAGGTCCGGGTTCGACGCCGCCGCGATCGACAGCCCAATGAGCAGGAAGTAGCCGATCAGCCACCAGAGCCCGCCGGACGAGGCGGAGAACCAGTCGAGGCCCACACGCCAGCCATAGGCGCCGGAAAGGACCGTCAGACCCAGCAGCACGAGCGATTTGACGATGGTCCCGTTCAGCGTCATCGTCGACGCCGCGACGTCCGTGCGCGCCGATGGGACGCCCGCAGGCGCAAACGTGTGCTCATTGAGCATCTGTGATGACATGGCTGCTCTCCTCCCACATGCGACGCTTCGCTGGTGCAGAAACCCTCGACCGATCAGGTGGCCCAGGAGTATCTGGTTTGTCTGATTGCCCACTATCCGGTCAATCGAGCAGATCCACAAGCCCAGGTTGACGTCAGTAGAAGATCGTCACCGTGCGATGGTAGGGTTCCGCGTCGCCCGGAAGCGATTGTCCGAGTGTCCACAATCGCCAGTCGAGCTCGGCCGCGGTTGCCTCCCGACCCAGCACCCGCAGCGCTGCCACGAGATGCTCGCAGGCCTGAACCGTCGCCGCCCGGATCGCGATCTCCGCCGGACTGCCCGCCGGGAGTCGCTCCATCCTGCCGATACGCTCGGCGAGTGATGGCTGATACGTGAGGATGCCGAGCTGGCGCAGGACCTGGGGCACCTTGTAGTCGGCGAATGCGGTGAGCCGGTCGAGATCGCGGGTGATCGCGAGGTCGGTGCCGGCCAGCGCGCCGGCGAGGTCGGCCGCGAGGATTTGCGCGCGCTTGAGGAACGGCACGGCGATGACCTCGCCCGACGGCGATGCCCAGGATGCGACATCGCGGAACGACGGCAGCCGATCGACGATGGTCTGCACCAGGCGCACCGCCGAGCCATCGGCTTCGGAAACGAGGTCGCCAGCACGGTGTCCAGCAGTCTGCTCGCCGAGCTCGCGCAGGTTGGCGAGCCGCGCATCGAGCAGGGGAATCGGCGGACAGCCGTCGTCACCACGCAGCAGGTTAGCGACGGAGTCGTGGTTGAGCGATCGCAGCCAGGCCGTGTCCCAGATGGGCAGGCCGTGGTCGACCACGGCGCGGTGGAGTGACGCGGCGAGGGCGTCGTAGCCGTTGTGGGTGATGCCGCGCCAGGTGACTCGCCAGCGGTGATCGGGGTCATCCCCCTGCGCCCAGAAGCAGAAATTGAGCGCGTCGAGCGCGACCACCCAGCCGGCGGTGTCGAGCGGCGTGCCGCGGTAGTGCAGGGTGTCGTCCCATGCCGGTGGCGCTTTTCCATTCGTGGCGAGATCGCGGGCAACCCGGTCGATGGCGTTCTGGTCGATGGCGACGTCGCGGGTCTCCGCCATTACCCTGGCGGTGGCGGCGCGGATTCCGAAGGGATCAGTGGGTGGTGGCGTGTCAGGTGCGGTCGTCATGCGGTCGAGTGTACAAGGATGCGCCTGCGGACCGCCGGGAGCCGGATTCGTGTAGCGGAGGTCTTGCCCGCGCTCGCCAACTCGATGGGATGTCCTGTCGGCGCGGGCAATGGCCTCCCTCTCGCCGTCACCATCATCGCGAACAGGACTCCTTGCCGGCGCAATCCGCGTCGCCCACGGCAAGGGTCGCAGCCGGCAATGGCGTCCGCTACAGGTGGTCGATGGGCGTGTCATGGTCGGCTGCGAAACTTGATCCGGGCTCGACAGGTGCTTAGAACAGCGACGTCTGCTTCAGGCGACGTGCGAGCTGGTTGACCGCCACGAGCAGGATCAACCCGATCACACCCTTGAACAAACCAACCGCGGTGGCCAGCGCGAACTGCGGGAAGGGCGAGTCGAAGGCCAGCCGGTAGACCAGCGTGTCGATCACCTCGGAGGTCGACATGTTGAGCGGGTTCTGCATCAGCAGTACCTTCTCGAACCCGGTGCTGAGCAGCGTGCCCATGTTGAGGATGAGCAGGATCATCGCCACCGGCATGATGCCCGGCAGGTCGATGTCGCGCATGCGCTGCAGCTTGTTGGCGCCGTCGAGGATCGCCGCCTCGTGCAGCGTCGGGTCGATACCGCTCAACGCGGCGAGATAGATGATCGCGCTGAAGCCAAGGCTTTGCCAGACGCCGGACCAGACGAAGAGCGACTTCCAGTACTGCGGCTCCTCCATCAACCCGCCGCCCTCGTACCCGAAGACCTGCAGGAACTGGACGACCACGCCGTCGCGGGCGACGAACAGGAAGAGCATGCCGACGATCACCACGACCGAGATGAAGTGCGGCGCGTAGCTGACCAACTGCACCGTGCGGCGGAACCAGGCGCGCCCAACGTAGTTCAGGGCCAGCGCGAGGATGATCGGCAGCGGGAAGCCGGCGATGAGCGCGTAGACGTTGAGTACCAGCGTGTTCCTGAGCACGGTCCAGAAGTTGGGCAGGTTGAAGAAGCGACGGAAGTGCTCCAGCCCGACCCAGTCCGCCTGGTGGAGGCCGGCGAACCCGCCCTGGGGACTGTAGTCGCGGAAGGCGATCTGCGCCCCCCACATTGGCACGTACTGGTAGATGATCAACCACGCCAGCGGCAGCGCGAGCATCGCGTAGAGCTGCCAGTTGCGCTTGAACCCCCGGGCGACCCGCCGGACCCGCGTGATCTCGGGCGCCGCCGGCAGGGGGCGGGTGCCATCGACGGTGGATGCCGATGTGGACATGTTGACATTCGCCATGGTGAGCCTCCCCTACCCCTTCAGCGACCCGATCATCACGCCGCGGACGAAATGCTTCTGGACGAACGGATAGATGATCAGCACCGGTACGCTCGCCACGACGATCAGCGAATACTTGAGCAGGTCGCGCAGGTCCTGCCGGCGCATCATTTCGGTGACGTCGGTCATCTGGTCGAAGTTGATCTGGTTCTGGACGAGAATCTCGCGGAGCACGAGCTGCAGCGGGAAGAGGTCCTGGTCGGTGAGGTAGATGAGGGCATTGAAGTAGGTGTTCCACTGGGCGACGGCGTAGAACAGCGCGTTGACGGCAATGATCGGCCCGGAGAGCGGAATCACGTTGTCCCACAGGAAGCGGAAATCGGAGCTGCCGTCGAGCTGGGCGGCCTCGAGCAACTCGTCTGGGATGGTGACCTGGAAGAAGGTACGGGTGATGATCATGTTCCACACCGAGAGCGCGGTGGGGATGATCAGCGCCAGGCGGGTGTCGAGCAGGCCGGTTTCGCGGACGGTGAGGTAGGTGGGGATGATGCCGCCGCCGAAGAGCATGGTGAACAGGAACAGGAACATGATGACGTTTTTGCCGGCGAGATCCTTTCGGGAGAGGGGGTAGGCGGCAAGGATGGTGAGCACGACGCTGACGAATGTCCCGGCGACGGTGTAGAAGAGCGAATTCTGGAAGCCGGTGACGATGCGGGGGTTGTTGAAGACGGCGCGGTAGCCTTCCCAGGTGATGTCGACCGGCCAGAGCCACATCTCGCCGTTGATGACGGCCTGGGGACTGCTGATCGAGGCGCTGAGCACGTAGATCAGCGGGTAGGCGACGGAGGCGAGGAACAGGAAGAGGATCAGGTAGTTGGTGATGTTGAAGGCTCGGTCGACGCCGGTGTCCCTGGTTGCGTGCGATGCCACCTGTGAGTCCTTTCCTGCCTGATACCTGTGTCCCGGAGGGATCGCGCGTACCCGCACTGACCTGATGGGTTGGAAATCGTCTTTTGTATACAGACGAAGTCAAGTATCCACGCCAGTTCCCCACTGTCAAGGTGGGTGCTGGCCGGGCCAGGGTGTGAGCGTGGCTTGACGGCATTTGCTGATACGAGTATTGTGCACAATATTACGTGTTCGACGTTTGATCATTCCCCACGAGGTGCGTCGACGATGACAACGCTCCCTTCTGGTTATGGCGAGCTGTTGCTCGGTGAGCGCGACCGCGGCCCCATCCGCGGGGCGACCTTGACCGACGAGCTCTATGAGGAAATGTGGAAGCGCCTCGTCAATCTCGAATATGAACCCGGCAGCCGCCTCTCCGACGATGCGCTCGCCACGGCGTTCGGGGTCAGCCGCACCCCCATGCGCGAGGCGCTCTCCCGCCTGGGCCAGGCGGGTTTGGTCGAGATCAAGCCCTACCGGGGCTATTTCGTGGCCGATCGCTCGCCGGAAGCCATCGACGAGCTCTTCGGCATGCGCATCGCGCTCGAGACCTGGGCAACCCGTACCGCGACGCCGCGTATCGACCTCGCTGACCTGCCGGCGCAGGTAGATCTGGAGCCGGTTGATGACGCGGATACGCCCGTCGCCAGCGCCGACGCATTTGTGCGAAGCGACTTCGCCTTTCACACCTTCATCGTCGAGCGTGCCGGCAACGAGCGTCTCCGCCGCGCGTTGGTTGAAATCAACGGCCAGCTGAGCGTTGCGGTGTTGCGCCTCGCGCTCATTCCAGAGACACGGTGGGCTGCCATGGCGGAACACACTCGCATCGCCGAGGCGATCGCTGAGGGCGACCTGCGGGCAGCCGCCGACGCGATGGAGCGTCACATCCGCAATGTGCAGGAGCGCGTGCGCGACATGTTCGCGACCGACGCCGTCCCACACGGAGACACGTGATGCGGAGTTCGGAGCAACGCTTCGCAATTCGCGGCAACCCGTAGGGGCGAATATCGCACCAAGAATCTGAAGGTCATCGTTCACATTCAGAAGGAGCGGTAGATGGATCGGCTGGATCGGTTTCGCGACGCGCATCTCGGATTGTTCATCCATTGGGGCCCCTACGCGATTCGCGGGTTCGAGGCATCGTGGCCGCTGGTACACGGTGATGTCCCCTTCGATGCCTACGAGGCGCTTGCCGATATGTTCGACCCCACGTGTTACGACCCCGTCCAGTGGGCCGCGCTGGCGAAGGAAGCCGGTGTCCGCTACGCGGTGCTGACCACGAAGCACCACGACGGCTACGCGCTGTTCGACACACAGCTGAGCGACTACTCGGCGCCGAAACGAGCGGCGGGACGCGATCTGGTGCGGGCGTATGCCGAGGCGTTCCGGGCCGCCGGCATCATGGTCGGGTTCTATTTCTCGCTGTGCGACTGGCACCACGAGGACTACCCCGTCGAGCTGTCGCCGCACCGGCCCGAGCGGACGAGGATGCCGCACGCGCTGCCGCCCGGCGTGCCCCGAAGCATCGAGGCCGACCCCGCGCGCTGGGATCGCTACATCGCCTTCATGCACGGCCAGGTGCGCGAGCTGCTCACCAACTACGGGCAGGTCGACCTGCTCTGGTTCGACGGCCAGTGGGAGCACACGGCCGAGGAGTGGCGCTCGGTCGAGCTGGTGGCGATGATCCGGGAGTTGCAGCCCGACTGCATCGTCAACGATCGCCTCGCCGATCCCACCCTCGGCGACTACGCCACCCCCGAGCAGTACGTGCCGGTGGCCGCCCCGAACCGGCCGTGGGAAACCTGCATGACCATCAACGAGACGTGGGCGTGGAACCCCTCTGACCGCGCCTACAAACAGGCGGGCGAGCTGGTCGCCACCCTGGCCGAGGTCACGGCCAAGGGCGGCAACTTCCTCGTCAATGTCGGTCCGACCGCCGACGGCGAGATCCCCACTGCGTTCTCCTCCCGCCTCCGGGTGATGGGGGACTGGATCGCACGGAACCGCGACGCGATCTTCGGTGTGGCCGAAGGGGTGCCGGCCGGCGCGTATTACGGACCCTCGACCGGCAACGACGACGCGCTCTACCTGTTCGCGATGGGCCGTGCCAACGGCGATGTGCTGCGCGTGCGCGGACTCGACCGAAAGGTCGTAAGCGCGACGGTGCTCGACACCGGGCAGCCGCTGGAGTTCGACCAGCATGGAGGCCACCTCGAACGCGGCGCCCTCCGTGTCACGCTGCCCGCCAGTCTCGTCGATCCGATCGCGACGGTCGTGAAGCTCGACCTCGCGCCGCTGGCATAGGGGGTATCACCTTGTCGCACCATTCCACGGCTCCACCTCGGCTCCGGCTCGCGCTGGTGGGCGGTCCGGCGTACGATCCGCTCTACACGCTGCTGCCCGCGATGGCTGATGCGCTGGGTATCGAGCTCGAGATCCTCGCCCGGCAGCCGCATCAGGAGTTGAATGTCACCGTCGCGGCCGATGCCTCCGGGTCGCGGACGTTCGACCTGATCTCGACGCATATCAAGTACGCGCCCTCGCAACGCGACTGGCTCCTGCCGCTCGATTCGCACCTCGATGCGGACGACTTGCGGCCGTTCTTCGACGCGACGCTGGAGACCTGCCGCGTCGACGGCGCGCTGCTCCAGCTCCCGCGGCTCACCGACGCGCGGCTGATGCACTGGCGCCGTGACTTGTTCGAGGAGGCTGGCCTCACCTACCCCGCAACCTGGACCGAGCTCGCCGAAACCGCCTCGCGCCTGTCCGAAGCCATGTTTGCCGCCGGATTCGCCTTTCCTGGACGGTCCTCCGGACTCTTCGGCACCTTCTTCGAGCTGCTCGTCATGGCCGGTGGCCGGTTGTTCGACGATGCGATGCAGCCAGCGTTCGTCTCTGAACAGGGAGTCTGGGCGCTCGACTACCTGCACGACCTCCACGCCGTGCGCCAGGTGACCCCGCCCGAGCTGCCGGGTTGGCATTTCGACGAGGTCTCCGCATCGTTCCGGAACGGCTCGGTCGCGATGATCGGCGATTGGCCGGGCTATTTCTCGTTGCACCGCGACCCGGAGACCGCCGTAACGGCGCAGGCGGTGGCGATCGACCGCTACCCGGTGGGGCCGGCCGGCCGGCGGAGCGTCTACGCCGGCAGCCATTCCTTCGCGATCACGAGATGGTGCAGGGATGTACCGGCGGCAGTGGCGTTCCTTCGGGCGCTGACCGGTTATGAGGC
The DNA here is from genome assembly GCA_030430125.1 of Chloroflexia bacterium. Classification (GTDB taxonomy): domain Bacteria; phylum Chloroflexota; class Chloroflexia; order Thermomicrobiales; family UBA6265; genus JACCVC01. Next base: position 14,962 of record JAUIGA010000014.1, read on the forward strand.
GCAACTCTTCGAAGCGCGGCGCGGCGCGTTCCCGGGCCGAAGCGACGTCCTGGCGTTCATCCGGGAGGAGTCCCGGGGAGACGACCTCGCGGCGCGGCGGCTTGGGCTGCTGGAGGCAACGGTGCGGGAGGACATGCTGATGTTCCCCAGCCTTTCGACCTATCCGGAGATCGAGGAGTCCGTCTGGCCGCTGCTCCAGCAGGGGGTGACGGGCGCGATCCCGGTCGAGGCGGCGCTGCGCCGGTCGGCGGACCGAGTCCACGAGATCCTGAAGGTGGCGGACATATGACCACGGTGATTGGGAAGGTCGAGACCCGCGACGCGCGCTTCCCTCTGCAGCCCGGCGAGGGGACCGACGCAGTTCACAGCAACCCAGTTTACGCCTACGCGGTGACCACGCTGCACGCCAGCGATGGCAACGCTGGCACCGGGTTCGTGCTCACCCTCGGTCTGGGCAACGAGCTGGTGACCGGTGCGATCGCCATGCTCGCCGAGTCGCTGGTGGGCCGGGACATCGAGGATGTCATGGCGGAGTTCGGCCAGGTCCAGCGGCAGTTGGCCGACCATCCGCAGCTCCGCTGGCTCGGGCCGCACAAGGGGGTCGTGCATCTCGCGCTGGCGTCGATCACCAACGCCTGCTTCGACCTGTGGGCGAAGTCATGCGGGGTACCGCTGTGGTCGTTGCTGCTCGATCTGTCCCCCGAGGAGATCGTGGCGCTGCTCGATCTCTCCTATCTCGAGGATGTCCTCACTGCGGACCAGGCGACCAGGTTGCTGACCGAACAGCATGCCAGCCGACCGAATCGAACAGGCATCGCCACCGAGGGGTATCCTGGCTACGACACCTCGATCGGCTGGTTCGGATACAGCGACGAGCAGGTGCTCGACAACGCGCGACGGTCGGTGGAGTCCGGGTTCGACGCGCTCAAGCTCAAGGTCGGCTCGGCCGACACCGAGCGGGATATCCGCCGGGTCAACCTGCTGCGCGAGGCGGTGGGTCCCGATGTTCGGCTCATGATCGACGTCAACCAGCAGTGGACCGTGCCACAGGCGATCGATATCTGCAACCGTCTCAAGCCGGCCGATCTCTACTGGGTGGAGGAGCCCACGCATCCGGACGACGTACTGGGGCACCGGGCGCTTGCCCGGGCGATCGCGCCGATGCGGGTCGCGATCGGCGAGCACGTGCCCAACCGCGTCGTCTTCAAGAACTACCTCCAGGCCGGCGCCGCGCAGTTCATCCAGGTGGATTGCACCCGCGTGGCCGGCATCAGCGAGTTCGTCACCGTCAGCCTGATGGCGCGGCAGGCGGGGGTGCCCGTCGTGCCGCATGTCGGCGACATGGGGCAGGTGCACCAGCACCTCGTGTTGTTCAATCACATCGCGCTCGGCCACGAGGTGGTGTTCCTGGAGCACATTCCGCACCTGAGCCAGCACTTTCGTCACCCGGCCCGCATCGTGGATGGCCGGTACCGGACACCGCAGGAGCCCGGTGCGAGCGCCGACCTGGTGTGAACGGTTGCCTGATATGGATTCGCCGATATCGACTCCCGATGACGTGGGTAGAACACTCCCCATCGCGCTGCCCCTGTGGCGGCACGTCGCGGCCTGCCGGTCCTGATACGGGTTTCGGATGAGTCGTGGCGGAATTCCAACCAGGCAGAAACTCGGCCCGACACGGGTGTTCACCATGTCCCCGGTCACTCGGTCACTACCACGGGGTCGGGTCTCCTGCACACGCATGCTCGAATCGACGCCAGAACGGCGCTTCAACAGGGTGTAGCGGCACCTTGCCCGCGCACGCGTTGCCCGGTGGACTCCAGGTTCGCAGCGGGCAATGGCGCCTGACGAAGAGTAGTGGTTTGGAGCGATCCCAAGCGACATGGTGCCGGCAACGTACAGGAGGGTATTGGCGGCGCGCGCGATTCGGTAGTCGGCGTCGGTAGCGCCGCCAAGCCCTCCGCTACGGATCGACCGCCGCACAATCACCCGAAGCCCGTATGAACCGCTCGAATCTCGGATGAGCCGTTTCAACGGGAAGAGCGATTGCCCATGCTGAGATGATCTGCAACACAGGAACTGCGACGGCACGAACGCGCCATTGGGTATTGACAGCGTGCGACTCCACTGACTACGATTGACCTTCAGAGTGACGGTCGACAGTATACAGAATGTGACGCGCCAACCTGGGCCCCATCCCGCTGTATGCTGTCGCGCGCGTCGCGCCGGGGGCAGCCCGAAGCTGTCAATCGCAAGCAGGAGTGCCAACACGATGTCGCAGCACAGGCAACACCGCATGTGGTCCCATGACATGATTCGCGCCCGTCTCAACCGCCGGAATCTGGTGCGCGGTGCCGTCGCCGGCGGCGCTGGCCTGGCGTTGGGTGGTCGTTTCGGACGATCTGCCTACGCCCAGACCCCGGTGGCCGCCCAGGTCGACCCGTCCGCCGACGAACCCGCCGCCGAGCTCCCGCTCACCGAGGAGACGCAGACCCTGCGTATCCTGCAGGTGCAGAACCCGGCCGTCGAGAACTACGAGACCAACACCTTTACCCAGTGGCTCGAGGAGCAGACCAACGTCCACATCGAGTGGCAGACCGTGCCGTTGGACGAGGCAGATGCCGCACTGACGCTGCGACTCGCTTCGGGCGACTATCCAGACATCCTGATGGACTTCAATCCGGATCCGTCGGTGATCCAGCTCTACGGTGGTCTGGGCATCTTCATGCCGCTCAACGACCTCATCGAGCAGCACGGCACGATGACGAAGCTCCATTGGGAAACGACTCCCGCCGCGCGTGTCGCCTCGACCGCGCCGGACGGCAACATCTACTCCCTGCCGTCGATCAACGACTGCTACCACTGCACCATGTCGGCCAAACTCTGGATCAACCAGGAGTGGCTCGACACCCTCGGCCTCGAGATGCCGCAGACGACCGAGGAGTATGCCGAGGTTCTGCGTGCGTTCAAGGATGGCGACCCCAACGGCAACGGCGAGGCCGACGAGATTCCCCTCTCGGGCTCGGCGACGAACGCATGGCACGGCAGCCCGGACGAGTTCTTCATGGGCTCGTTCATCTACCACCCCGGCAACAAGCTGCGTCTGATCCAGGATGCCGGCACCGTGGTGGCGATCTACGGTCAGGAGGCCTGGCGCGAAGGGACGGCGTATCTCGCCGGGCTGCACGCCGAGGGACTGCTCTCACCCGAGATCTTCACCAACGACAGCGATCAGCTCCGCGCGCTCGGCAACGGGCGTGATGGCGTGCCCATCCTCGGCTCGGTGCCGGCGGGATGGTTCGGCGAGTTCATGACCTTCACCGCTGGCGAGAGCGGCCCGTGGGATGCGTACACCGCCGTTTCGCCGCTTGAGGGTCCGGACGGCACGCGCAACTCGATGCACGACACCTTCCAGGCACCGATCGTCGGTAGCTTCATCATCACCGACAAGTGCGAGAACCCCGAGCTGGCCATGAGGTGGGCCGACTTCCTCGGCCGCGTCGAGCCGACCACCCGCTCGATCCACGGGGTCAAGGATACGGATTGGCGCTGGGCCAACGAGGGCGAGATCGGCATCGACGGCGAGCAGGCCTGGTGGCACAGCATCACCGACGTTGCGAACATCCCGACACAGAATATCCACTGGTCGCAGGACGGCCCGAGCGTTCGGACCGAGAAGTACCGGCTCAGCCAGGTGGTCCCGAATCCGGACGACATCACGGCGGGCGCCAACCTGGAGGTCGTGCTCTACAACCTCACGCGTGACCGATACTTCCCGTACGCGCCGGCGGAGCCGATGAACCTGCCGAAGATGTACTTCACCGAGGAGCAGGCGAACGAGATTGCGACGATCCTGCCGCAGCTGGAAACGTACGTCGACGAGACGTTCGCCCAGGCGGTGACCGGGCAGATCGACATCGAGGCGGAGTGGGAAAGCTACCTCGCCAACCTGGAGGGGATCGGATTGAGCCGGTTCGTCGAGATCCATCAGGAAGTGCTCGACGAGACCAACGCCAACGCGTAGCCGCACCGCGCAATCGGTCATGTGAGAAACGGGAGGCCATTGCGGCCTCCCGTTTTCGACTGTGGCCATTCCACGGTTGGCGCGGCTCGTCGTGGAAACCGGCATTGATCCCCCCGCAACCCAACCAAGCGGTTGTCATCCTGACGCCCGGCGAGGCACCTCCGGTGCCGAGGGGCGGAAGGATCCCCCGGATTGGCCGGGCGGAAAGGCCCGAGCCATTCCGGGCCGTGTGCTTGTTCGCCACGACGACCAGGGACGCTGATACGAACGACGAAGCGACGGACCGGTTGCCACGGCGCGATGCGCCGGGCAATCCGGAGGATCCCTCGACTTCGGCCTCCGGCCTTCGCTCGGGATGACAGCGTTGCCTGGTGTCTGGGATCGGCGTGGTTTCAGCAAACGATTCAGATGACGGTTGGGTCGGTCTGAACCATCAACGGCATGGCACGCTGAACTCGGGTGTCCCTACGCCAGCGCGCCCGCGGCGGTGAGCGCGTCGACCGGCACGGTTTCCGCACCGGCTTCTCCTGATCCGCGAATCAATGTCCATCGGCAATGATATGCTGGATTCAATGGATCAAGACGTGTGAGC
>JAUIGA010000283.1 GCA_030430125.1 Chloroflexia bacterium
CAGTACGTGGCGTTTTGTCCAATACATGATCGATCTGCCTTTCGAACCAGAACCCGTGCAGGTTTCTTATCCAAGACGGTACTGGACTCCGAACCCGCCTCGCGGATAGGTCCATTCGATATTCTCGAACTCGTTGCAGACGATGCGGCAGGTCCCGCATTCCACACACCCTTCATACGAGAACAGCACCGTGCCATCGTCCTGAGGGGCGTAGCAGTTCGCGGGGCAGCAGTTGATGCACTGCTGGCGGACACATGACAGGCAGGTCTGGGAGTCGATGATGCGAATGTGCGCCCGATCGCCATCGACGTTGTAGGTGTTCAAGGCGAGCTTTCGCTCGATTGCTGCGGGATCGAGAATGCGCGCGCGGTGCTGGCGGGACTCGACTACCATCCATGTATCTCCTGCGGCGGGGAACGCACGTCCCGCCTGTCTCCTGCGTGCGTCGTATCGCGACAGAGTCTAGCACTCCGTGTGTCACGGTACGACGCATTGTGAAGGACTATGCCGATGTAGTGGCGCCCGCCGCGACATCGTCCGGGCGTATCTGCGACTGGAGCCAGGCCTCGATCAGCGGGTCGATCTCGCCGTCGAGCACGCCGTTGGCATCGCCAATGCTGATGCCGGTCCGGTGGTCGGTGACCTGGGTGTACGGGTGCAGCACATAAGATCGAATGCGACTGCCGAATCCCGCAGCGGTGAGGTTGCCTTTCAGCCGAGAGCGCTCCTCGGCCTCCGCCTCCAGCTTTCGCTCGAGCAGGCGGGCTCGAAGAATCTTGTAGGCAGATTCCCGGTTCTGGATCTGGCTCCGCTCGTTCTGGCAGGTCACCACGATACCGGTTGGCAGGTGCGTGAGCCGGACAGCCGAATCCGTCTTGTTCACATGTTGCCCACCCGCACCGGACGACCGATACGTATCCACCCGAACATCTTCGGACCTGAGATCCACATCCTGATCGTTGTCGATTTCCGGGATGACTTCGACCAGCGCAAACGCCGTGTGCCGTCGATGTGCCGAATCGAACGGTGACAACCGAACCAGCCGGTGCGGCCCGCCTTCACCCTTCAGCAATCCGTACGCGTTCGGGCCACGAAGCTCGATCGTCGCATTCTTGATGCCCGCCTCGTCACCCTCGGTGGTATCGAGGAGTTCGCCCCTGACGTCATGACGGTCCGCCCACCGCAGGTACATGCGGCTGAGCATCTCGGCGAAGTCCTGCGCGTCGACGCCCCCCTCGCCGGAGTGGATTACGAGAATGGCATTGTTTGCGTCGTACGGACCATTCAACGCCAACTGCAACTCAAGCTCGTCGACTCGGGTGAGGAGCTGGTCTCGCTCGCCTTCGATCTCGGCGAGCAGGTCCTCGTCCCCAGCCGCCATATCGACCATTTCTCGCAGGTCCGTGGCGCTCGACCGCAGGTCGTTCCAGGAGTTGAGCCGTGCCTTGAGCTCCCCCAGCCGGCGCATCTCCTGCTGCGCCCGATTGGGGTCGTTCCAGTAGTCTTCGTCGGCACTTCGATGCTCGAGGTCGGCTATCTCTCGCTCGTCGTTGGCGAGGTCAAAGACGCACCCCGAGTTCCTCAATGCGTGCGTTGATCTCCTCGAGTGTTCGCTGCAGCTCGTCGCGTGAAGCCATCGCTGAGTCTTCTCCCATGGTTGTGATCTTGTCGAAACGGGCGTGCCGGTCAATGTGCTGCCCGGGAAAAGTATACGATGCGGCTCGGGCACGGTTGGCGCGCGATCGCCTGTCTCTGCGACACTTCCACGCGATTGAGATCGCCTGTGTGACACACGAGTGCCCATGACCGAAGAACACACTGGTCCAACGCAGCGGCTGACCCGGTGGGAGCGCATCGCGGTGGGTTTGGCGTTCGCGGTCATGATTGTCATTTCGATCGTGGTCGTCGGTCGACTTGGATCGCCGTCGGGCGACGTGGTTGGCCCCATCGATGAGCGCCCGAGCGTGGATGCGGATCTGCCGAGACCTGTCACGCTGAAGGACGCCTATGCCGTAGCTGGCGAGTGGGCGCGAACGTGGAATGCGGGCGCTTGGCCGATTCTCGCGTCGGCTCGGTTCGAATTTCCACTGGACGAGTCGGCCACGCCGGTTGCCTCCAGCGGGTTCTTCCTGTTCACCTTCGCCGCACCGGAATCGGATGGGACGTGGCCACGCCTGAACCTGGCTGTGAGCCGCCAGTCCGGGACGATCTACCACGAGGATGAGCTGAAGTCGTCGGTGGAGCCGCCAGTGTCGATCGATGCGCTTCTCACGGACGCCCCAGTGACCGCGGAACAGGCGTTTCGTGTGGCCGAGGAGGTTGTCGGCGCCGGGTACCGCGAGGAATGTGCATCAACCCGCAGGGAGGTCCAGGTTGTCCTGGATTCGACCAATCCGGATTCCCCGATGTGGGTAGTCGTGTACTACGACGTGCGGGACCGAACCGTCAACGACCTCGTGGTGCGGATCGACGCTGGGACCGGCAGGACCACGACCGAGACCCGCGATGATCCTGACTGTGACATGGGGTGAGCCGGCATCACCAGTCGTCGTCGCCGACCAGTCGCTGATACAGCGAGTTCATTTCCTCATCGGAGTAGACCTGAATCGTCAGGGTGCCGCCGTTGCCGCCGGCACGTCGCCGAAAGGCGACGTTCGTGCCGAGCGCCTGGCGGAGACCCTCTTCGACGCGCCGCTCGTCGGCATCGCGATCCGCCGGAGTCTGCTGAGCGGTCTGGATGTCGTTCCAGCGCCGCACCAGCTGCTCGGTCTGCCGCACACTCAGCTGCTGGTCGATGACGATCCTGAGCGCCTCAGTCTGATCCGCGCCGGAGCTCAGCCCAAGCAGCGCCCGGGCATGTCCTTCTGAAATGTGCTCTCGGAGCAGCGCCGCCTTCACGGCCTCCGGGGCATTGATGAGCCGAAGGGTGTTTGACACTGCGACACGGGAGCGCCCGACCCGACCGGCAAGCTCGCCCTGCGAGATGCCGAACTCCTCGATCAACTGTTGGAAGGCCATTGCCTCCTCAAGCGGATTCAGATCCGCTCGCACGATATTCTCGACAAGCGCAAGCTCCAGCATGCTTTGGGGTGTGGTTTCCCGAACCACAACCGGCACGGATTTGAGACCGGCGCGTTGCGCGGCCCGCCAGCGCCGCTCTCCGGCGATGAGGTGATACCGGTCCGGTTCACCGGTTGGCGTGACGATCAGCGGCTGGATGACACCGTGGGTGCGAATGGATGCCGCCAGCTCGTCGAGGTGCTGGCGATCCATGTGGGTCCGCGGCTGCCTCGGATTTGGCGCGATTGCATCGGTGTTGACCTGCAGGGGCGTTGAGGATATCGAGCCTGTGGCGGGTGCCCCATCCACCGATTCGGCCTGGCGAGCCGGGATGAGGGCATCCAATCCCTTGCCAAGTCCTCCCCGGCGGGATGCGCGTTGCGGGCGATTACCGTGGTCGGCTGGTTCGGGAGGCATGCCGTGAAGATCACTCC
>JAUIGA010000015.1 GCA_030430125.1 Chloroflexia bacterium
AGCGGCTGCGCACGCAGGCTGCTGTCGGTTGTCGGGTGCGAGCTCACCTCGGAAACCTCCTGCCAGGCGGGACAGATCGACGCGCTTCAGCGCTTGCCGCGGGGATGCGTCTACCATAGCAGGAAATACGAACGTTTGTGCGGGTCACACCCACAGCACCCAGGCGGCGGGCAGCAACACCGCCAGCAGGCCCCCGACGGCGAGGATACCCAGCGGCACGCGGTCGGTTTCCGGGTGCGGCACCGGTGGCCACAGCGCCAGCGCGATCCCGATGCAGACCAGCGGGATCGTCAGCAGCGCGCCAGAGCGGCTGGCGCCGACGATGAGGCCACCCACGCCGATGCCGAGCGCGTTCCACAACCCCAGCCGGCCGAGCGAGGGCAGCGGTGCCGGCATCAGCGCGAGCGGGGCGAGGGCGAGCAGGTAGACGCCGTAGAGCTGGACCGCGAGCGGAAAGCGGGAATGCACCTCCCGCACGCCCTCCAGCGAGCTGATCGCCCAGACGACCACCGCGCCCAGCACGACCACGGTGGTGGCGCTGATGGTTTGGACTCGCTGACGTGACATGGCGTGACTCCGGGGTGGCACGGCCGGCAGCTCGTGTCGATCCCCGGCCCATCCCAAGCATAGCCGTCCGCTCGCCGGGTCGTGCCGCCGGTTCGGTGCCCTTGCGCGCAGCACCACGTCATCCGGACCATGCGACGCATGCCCGCTTCGTGCGCCACGCACGGCAAGGTTGGCCCGGCGCGGCGACTTGACATCCGGACTGCTTCCGCGTAGGTTGATGCTGTCAGGCAGCTAGCATTCAACGCAAAGGTGGCGTCTTGCCTCCCATCGGCACAGGCCGATTCGCGGATCAGGGGATGTCCCTTCGCCGTTGCTGCCGTACGTGTAGACGACGCTCCGGTCGACCGGTGACGAGGAGGTTGCATCAAATGGCGTTTTCAGCACCAGATATCCTCGATGACCTGTTTGGCAAGCTGCAGCGCGGCGAACTCTCCCGACGTGCATTCATGCGCCGTGCCGCCGCCCTCGGCATCGCTGCTCCCGCGGCGGCGTTCATGGCACGCGCGGCCGGCACCGCCGCGCAGGACGCCACGCCGGGCGCCAGCCCGGTGGCGGGGGAGGCGATGGAGCTCGCGCTGGCCGAGATTGCGGTGAACCCCGGCAGCGAGCAGCCGGACGCCGATCCCGAGGCCACCCTCACCGTCAACCTCGGCCAGGAGATCGACACCGGCGACCCGCAGGTGCTGGCGTTCCTGAACGAGATCGAGATCTCGTCCAAGGTCTACACGCCGCTGCTCGCGCTCAACGAGGAGAACCTGCCCGCCGCCGCCGGTGCCGAGCGCGTGACTGTCTCCGCCGATGGCACCGTCTATACCTTCACCATCCGCGAGGGCATGACCTACAGCGACGGCGTGCCTGTCACCGCCCACAACTACGCCTATGCGATCAAGCGGGCACTCAGCCCGGTGGTGGCCGGAAACTACTCGAACACCCTCTACGCGGTGACGGGTGGGCAGGCTTGGCGCGAGGCCGACCCGGCCGGCGACACCGCCGACCTGGAGGCGGTGGTCTCCGAGTCGATCAAGGCGCTCGACGACCGCACGCTGCAGATCACCCTCGACTTCGCCGCCGGCTACTTCCCGTACGTGATGGCGATCTGGGTCACCTACCCGGTACGGGAGGATCTGGTTGGCGACGATCTGGACTGGTGGCGGGATATCGCCAACTACATCGGCAACGGGCCGTTCGTCGTCGTTTCCCACACCGATCGGCAGGAGTGGGTGTTCGAGCGCAACGAGAGCTTTTTCCGTGGCGTTCCCGGCATCAAGACGCTCGTCTACAAGATGATCGACTCGTCCGAAACCGAGCTGCTCTCCTACCAGGCCGGTGGCGACGGCGATTTCGATACCATGGGGCCGGCATCGTCACAACTGCCGCAGATCATGGCCGACCCGACGCTCAGCGAGCAGCTGCAGCGCGGTGTCGGCGCCAGCACGAGCTGGTTCGCGATGAACAACACCGCCGAGCCCTTCACCGACCAGAAGGTACGCCAGGCGGTCGCCTTCGCGCTCAACCGCGAGCAGTATGTGGAGCAGATCACCGCCGGTGTCGGCATCCCTGCCCACACCCTCCTGTATCCGGGCAACCCGGCCTATCAGGAGGAGTACCAGCAGACCTACGATCCAGAGCGGGCCCAGGCGCTGCTGGAAGAGGCAGGCTTCCCCGGTGGCGAGGGGTTCCCGCCGCAGGAGCTCTTCTACGTCGCCGACGATGCGTCATCGCAGCAGCAGGCCACGTTCTTCAGCCAGAACCTCTCCGATGTGCTCGGCGTCGACATCCAGCCGACCCCGATCGACGGTACGGAGTTGCAGAGCCTGCGCACCAATCGCGATCCATCGCTGATCTTCAGCACCGGCAACTGGTTCGAGGACTACCCGCACCCGCAGAACTGGCTCTCGCTGGTGTTCGGGCCGGGCACCACCCGCGCGCCGCTGGGGTGGGACGATCCGGAGTTCAACGAGCTCGTCACCCAGGCCGATCAGCTTCCGATCGACGAGGCGATTCCGCTCTACCAGCAGGCAGATGCGATGCTGGCGGAGAAGGCGCCGGTGGCGTTCTACCGGCACGGCGAGAACCTGATCCTGATCAAGCCGAACGTGCGTGGCTATGTCAGCTACCCGACCAGCATCTTCGACACCACCTACCAGATGGAGAAGGTGTACAAGGTAGCGGAGTAACCGGCAGCCAGCGAGAATTCCGCCGACAGGTAGTGGCGGACTTCCCCGGCTCGTTTCGGTCCAGCTGAGGACGTCATGGAATGACGTCACTCTGAGCGGAGCGAAGGGTCCCCGCGCGAAGCGCAGTCGCAACGGAAGCCAGCTCTCGATACCTGGTCCATTCGTCGGCACGGCAGCTCTGCTGCCGAGCGCTTCGCGCGGGGACTCCCAGGCACGAGGGCTACGTCCTCGGCTCGGAGTGACGGCTGGCTGGCGGGGATACGGTCCTTTCGACCAACGAGGAATCGCGTGTTTCAGTACATCATCCGGCGGGTGTTGTGGACGATCCCGGTGCTGTGGCTGGTCGCGACGGTCACCTTCTTCCTGATGCACGCCGCGCCGGGCAGCCCCTGGGACGCCAAATCCACCGGTGGGCGCCAGCTCGACCCCGCCCTGGAGGCGTCGTTCAACCGCAAGTACGGGCTCGACGAGCCGCTGCTGGTGCAGTACACGACGTATCTCAAGAACGCCGTGCTGCTCGACTTCGGGGAGTCGTACACCAAACGCGGGCAGACTGTCGCCGAGATCATCGGGCAGGGGTTTCCGTATTCGGCACGAATCGGCGTCCTCGCCCTGATGCTGGCGCTGGCGATCGGCGTACCGGTCGGTATCTACGCCGCGCTCCGGCACAACACGATCGGCGACTATCTCAGCCTGTTCGCCACCACGATCAGCTACACGCTGCCGGACTTCGTGCTTGCCATCTTCTTGCTCGTCGTCTTCGCGGTGAAGCTGGGGTGGTTCCCGATCCTCTTCTCGGACTGGCGCAGCTACATCCTGCCCGCGGTTGCGCTCGGCACGGGCAGCGCCGCCTACATCGCCCGGCTGACCCGCGCCAGCATGCTGGAAGCGCTCCGCGCCGACTACGTGACCACCGCTCGGGCCAAGGGGCTGCGCTACCGGGCGGTGGTGGTCCGGCATGTCCTGCGCAACAGCCTGATCCCGGTGCTGACGGTGATCGGACCCGCCTTCGCCGCGCTGATCACCGGCACCATCATCATCGAGCGGGTGTTCGGCGTGCCCGGCATGGGCCGGCTCTTCATCGACAGCATTACCACCCGCGACTACCCGGTGATCATGGGGGTGACGTTGTTCTACGCGTTCATCATCGTGCTCAGCAACCTCGCCGTCGACATTGCCTACGGCTTCGTCGATCCGCGCATCCGGAGCAGCCAGTGATGGACAAGGTGCCGAGTTTCGACGCCTGCCACGTGATCCCACGTACGGGCCGGGCTTGTCCCGGCCCTCGTCCAGCCGCCCAGCCGGCGGCCACAAGGGCCGCCCGTACGGCGTGGTGGGGCGCACGGCGATCCCTCGGTCGCGGTCGCCGCGGGAGGGCCGCATCATGAGCCAGGCGATCGTGCAGGCCGGGGATACCGGCTCGGTCGGCGTTGCCGCCACGCGTCGCGCCCGGGGGCTCTGGTCGGACGCGTGGCGACGCCTGCGACGCAACCGGGCCGCGGTGATCGGGCTCGCCTACATCGCGCTGATGCTCGTCGTCGCGATCTTCGCGCCGTGGCTCGCCCCCTACGACCCCAACGACATCCCGCCGACCGCCTTCGCCAACACGCCCCCTGTCTGGCAGGATGGCGGGACCTGGGACTACCCCCTCGGCACCGACTCGCTCGCCCGCGACGAGCTCAGCCGGCTCATCTACGGCGCGCGCATCAGCATGGTGGTCGGCATCGTGCCCACCATGATCGTGGTCGTGATTGGCGTCACCTACGGACTCGTCTCGGGCTGGCTCGGCGGCTGGTGGGACAACGTCCTCATGCGGCTGGTGGACGTGGTGTACGCGTTTCCCTCGCTGCTGTTGTTCATCATCTTCCAGGCCGCCCTGCGCGACTCGTGGCTGGGCCGCTCGCTCGGCGGGCTGACCCTGCTGTTCGTCGCGTTCGCGATCACCGGCTGGAACGGCATGGCGCGCCTGATCCGGGGCGAGACGCTGCGCCTGCGCCAGCAGGAGTTCGTCATCGCCGCGCGGGCGATGGGGAACCCGCCACACCGCATCATCTTCCGGCACATCCTGCCCAACGCGTTGACGCCGATCATCGTGGCCGTGTCGTTCACCATCCCCGGGTACATCCTGGCCGAGGCGAGCCTGAGCTTCCTCGGGATCGGCATCCGTCCGCCGACCGCCAGCTGGGGCAGCATGGTCTTTCTCAGCTTCCCGATCGTCACCTACCTGCCGGTGTTCGTGATCCTTCCCAGTGCCCTGATCGCGCTGATCATGATCGCCTTCGCCTTCGTCGGCGACGGGTTGCGCGATGCGCTCGACCCGCAGGCGGATCGCAGCCGATAGGCGGCTGGTGCGTTTACTCGGTGTAAAGCAAGTGGTAAATTCGCGTTGGTAATTGTGATTGTCTTTACCACAGGATCATCCCATGGCTCGATACGTATCGACGATCAGCAGCAAGGGGCAGGTGACCATTCCCGCCGACATCCGCAGGAAACTTGGTGTGAACGCGCAGGACAAAATCGCGTTCGTTGTTACCGAGAATGAACGGATTGAATTGCGGGCCGAACGGTTTACCCTTGAAACTGCCATTGGATCAATCGAAGCATTGCCTGGCGAATCGGCTGATCTGGATCGTGAAATCAAGGAAGCGACGGAAGAAGCGATCGCCCGGAAGATGCGACGACTGCATCGCCAATGATCTTTCTCGATGCCAATTATTTCCTGCGGGCGCTTACACGGTCGTCGCAGCCAGACGTAGAGCGGATGAATCGGATCGCCAGTGAATTGTTCCGTCGCGCCGAGCGGGGCGAGGTCGAGGCGACTACATCTGATGCGGTCATCGCCGAGGTTGCATTCATCCTCACGGCGAAGGCGCACTACAACCTTTCGGCGGATGAAGCTGCCGGACGCCTCTCTGCGATGCTGCGATTGCCTGGCATCAAACTGCGTGACAAGCGTGTCGTGTTACGGGCGCTCGATATCTGGGCCGACAAACCGAAGCTGGAGTTTGTCGATGCGCTGACGGCGTCGTATGCGCAACAGCCTGGTATCGAGCTCGCGACGTTCGACACCGATTTCGATGATCTGCCCGAAATCGCCCGCTGGAACCCGGATGACATCCGGGACTGAGCGAACAGGGCCGCGAGGTCTGCGCCATCGGTATCAGGGCGAACCGTCAGCCCTCCAATTGCGAGGCGCTTCTGACCCTGCTAGGGTGCCTCAGGCGATTGGACACCGGGCATCGAAAGGGGACACCGTTGAGCTTACCTGACGCGCAGTACCACCGGCAGATCATCGGCGACATCTGGACCACCGACGAGCCGCTCCGCAACCTCGAGGAGCTGTGCGATGTCATCGGCTCGCGCTGGGCGGGCAGCGACAGCGAGCACCAGGCAGGCGAGTACCTCAAGGACAAACTGGAGAGCTACGGCCTGCAGAACGTGCGGCTCGAACCCGTGCCGTTCGGCGCGTGGACGAGGGGGCACGCCACCCTCGAGCTGACCGATCCGGTCGCGCAGGCGTTCTCGTGCATTGCCCTGCCGTACAGTCCGGCCGGCGAGGTCGAGGCCGAGCTGCTCGACGTCGGCAATGGCGAGCGCGAGGATATCGAGCGACTGGGCGACGCGGTGCGCGGCAAGGTCGTGATCGCCGCCGCCGAGACCAACACGGCCAACACCAAATCGACGAAACTGGCGCACCGGACCGACAAGCTGCGTTTCGCCGTCGATGCCGGCGCCACCGGGATGATCTTCGTCAACCAGAATCCCGGCCTGCTGCACATCACGGGCGGCATCGCCGCGCCGGGCGGTGGCCCTGCCCCGATCGTGACCGTCGGCACCTCGTGGGAGCATGGGCAGACGATCCTCCGGTTGGCGAAGCGCGCCGAGGGCCCGGTGCGGGTGAAGCTCTCCACCGGCGGGACGTTCGCGCCGGACAATGTCTCGTACAACGTGGTCGGGGAGATACCAGGATCGCGGCACCCGGAGGAGCTGGTGCTCGCGGGCGGGCACTACGACGGACATGACATCTCGCAGGCGGCGCTGGACGACGGCGCGGGGACGATCGTCTCGCTCGAGGCGGCGCGGGTGCTGGCGGCGCTTCCTCCGGAGGCGATCGGGCGCACGATCCGCATCGTGTTGTTCTGCGGTGAGGAGGTCGGGTTGTTCGGGTCGTGGGCGTACACGGCCGATCATGCCGACGAGGTCGAGCGGACCCGCTTCATGCTCAATCTCGATGGCGCCGGGCGCGGCAAGGGTGGCTCGGAGGCGGTCAACATCTCCGGGCGACCTGAGCTGGTGCCGTGGTTCGAGGAGCTGGCCGAGCGAACGCACTACGCGCTGAGGATCACCGACATCCTCACGCCGCACTCGGATCACTTCCCCTACGCGATCCGGGGCATCCCGACGGCGACGCTGAACAGCCCGGACGACTCCGCCACCCTGGTCGGGCGTGGCTGGGGCCACACCGAGGCCGACACGGTCGACAAGGCGACCCTGCGCGGGTTGCAGATGTCGGCGATGGCGACGGCGCGGGTGTTGCTGGAGATCGCCGGCGACGTGGAGTTCCCCGGCGAGATCAAGTCTCGAGAAGATCTGCAGGAGCAGTTGACGGAGCTTGAGCTGGATATCGCGCTCAAGCGCGGCAACCGCTGGGAGTTGGTGGGCGGCACCGCCTGACCGGCGTCACTCGGAAACATCATTTCACTCGAAGCGGGGCGGACCGTGATGGTCTGCCCCTGCGTCTCGTCGGGGTTGTTGGAAGCCGTGCTTGCTATGCCGTCACGGTGCGCAGCGCCGATTCCAGGATATCCAGCCCTTCGGTGACCTGATCGTGGGTGGCGACCAGCGGCACCAGCACGCGGATGACGTTGTCGAAGGTACCGGCCCGGATCAGGATCAGGCCGTTCCGGGTCGCTTCCTGGATCACCGCGCCGGTTTCAGTGTCGGCGGGTGCCTTTGTATCACGATCGCGGACCAGCTCCATCGCAACCATCGCCCCGAGTCCGCGGACATCGCCGATGATCGGCAACTCCTGCTGCCATGTATCGAATCGATCCTGGATGAGCTCCCCGATTTCGACCGCTCGCCCGATGATGCCTTCGGAGCGCATGACGTGGATCACGGCAAGCGCCGCGGCGCATGAAACGGGATTCCCGCCGAATGTCCCACCAAGCCCCCCGACGCACGGCGCGTCCATGAGCTCGGCTCGGCCTGTCACCGCGCCAAGCGGCATGCCGCCAGCGAGTGACTTTGCCGTGACGACCAGGTCAGGCTCGATGCCGGCATGCTCCACGGCGAACCAGCGGCCCGTGCGGCCGAAACCGGTCTGGATTTCGTCGGCGATCAGGACAACGTCGTGCGCCTTCGCCAGCGCGGCGACACCCTGCATCCACGACTCGGGTGCAGGGATGAAACCACCCTCCCCCTGAACCGGCTCGAAGATGATGGCGGCGATCTCTCCGGAATGCCTGGCAAGCACCTCCTCCAGTGCGTCGAGACAGCCCTGAACCTCGTTCCCGGGAAACGCGGGTCGGTACAGATACGGTTGGGGTAGCCTGACGATGTCCGCTTCCGGCAGCGGGCCAAACCCGTGCTTGTAGGGCCGGTCTTTGTAGGTCAGCGCCATAGTGAGGTTGGTCCGGCCATGGAACGCATTGGTGAACGAAACGATACGCGGGCGGCCCGTCGCGGCCCGGGCGACCTTGATCGCGTTCTCGACCGCTTCCGCGCCGCTGTTCACGAGAACAGTCTTCTTGGCGAAGTTGCCGGGCGTGAGGTGGGCGAGTTCCTCGGACAGGCGAATGTAGGGCTCGTACAGTGCCACGCCGAACATCGTGTGGGTCAGCTTGTGCGCCTGGGTGGCGATCGCCTCGATCACCGCGGGGTGGGCGTGCCCGATGTTGAGCGTGCCGATGCCACCGGCGAAGTCAAGGTAGCGTCGCCCGTCCACGTCCCAGAGCTCCGCGCCTCGTGCCCGGTCCGCGACGATGCGCGTACTGTGGCTCACCGCGTTCGAGACGTAGGCGTCTCGAAGCTCCAGGAGCTCCTGGGTGTGGCGCGTGTCGTGCTGAGCGGTCGATGCGCGGTCGGTTTTCGGTTCGGAGATCATGACGAAGTCCTCCAAATCAGGGTGGTGACTCCAGGTGGAGAAACGCTAGCCTCTGCTGCCGGCATATCCCCACCCGGGATTGATCACGTGTTTTTCATGCGTGGATCCAGCGCGTCCCGCAGGCCATCCCCCAGCAGGTTGAAGCCCATGACGACGAGGAACAGCGCGAGTCCGGGAAAGGTCGTGATGTGTGGCGCATCCCGGATGTAGCCACGACCGGCATTGACCATCTGTCCCCACTCGGGGTCTGGCGGCTGAACCCCCAGTCCCAGAAACGACAGGATCGATGCGGTCAGGATGGCATCGCCGACCTGGAGGCTCGACAACACGATGATGGTGTTGACGCAGTTGGGGAACACGTGTTTCACCATGATGATCGATTCCCGGCAGCCGATGGTCCTGGCCGCGTCCACATAGTCGTGTGTCTTGGTGGAGAGCACGGTGGAGCGCACCAGGCGCGCATAGGTTGGCACCGATCGGATACCGACAGCGATCATCACGTTGGTGAGACTCGGGCCGAGGATGGCGATCACCGCGATGGCCAGAAGAATGCTGGGAAAGGCCAGGAGGATGTCCATGATTCGCATGATGACGGAGTCGAGCCGCCGGTAGTACCCGGCGAGGAGGCCGGCCGCGGTCCCGATGATCGCCCCGATACCGGTGGCGATCACGCCAACCATGAGGGAAACGCGGGAGCCTGCGATCATGCGAGAGAGGATATCCCGGCCGAATTCGTCGGTGCCGAGCCAGTGGGTGGACGATGGGCCCTGGAGCTGGTCTGGCAGGCTCTGTTCGAGCGGATCGAACGGCATGATCCACGGCGCCAGGATCGCCACGCCAAGGAAACAGGCGATGATCACCGCGCCAACGACGGCAAGCTGGTTCCGACTGAAGACACGCCAGAAGACGCGCACGCGACTCGGCGAGGCAGGCGTGCGGGATTCCACGCGCCCCGGGAGGTGTGTGCTGCGCACGGACGCGGAGTGCTCACTCATAGCGAATCCTTGGATCGAGCATCGCATACATGATGTCGACCACGAAGTTGATCAGGGTGAAGATCACCGCCAGCATCAGGACCGCCCCCTGGATAACCGGGTAGTCGCGCTGGTTGATCGCGGTCACGACCAGCCGTCCCACGCCATTCAGTGAGAAGATAGTTTCTGTCACCACCGCGCCACCCAGAAGCGAGCCGTAGAGAAGTCCGATGAAGGTGATCACTGGCAGCAGCGCGTTGCGAAGCGCGTGCCGGAAGATCACCCGCGACTCGGCCAGACCCTTGGCTCGGGCGACCCCAACGTATTCCCGGCTCAGCACTTCGAGCATCGACGACCGTGTCAGGCGCATCACCAGCGCGATCGGCCCCAATGCGAGGGTGATGCCCGGGAGAATGAACGACTTGAACCCGGACACCGTCCAGATCGGTCCGTCATTCCCCGCGGTGGGGAGCCAGCTCAGGCGTACGGCGAACAGGAGCGTGGCCATGATCGCAATCCAGAAGATCGGCATGGACGCGCCGAAGAGCGCCGCGACCGTGGCGAGCCGGTCAAGCGCGGTGTCCCGCTTCGCCGCCGACACTACCCCGAGCGGGACACCGACGAGTACGGCGATCGTCACCGCGAAGGTGGTGAGCTGAAACGTCAGCGGGAACCGGGCTCCTAGCTCCTCGATGACGGGCTGGCGCGTGCGCAACGATTGACCGAGGTCGCCGGTGAGCGCATCACCCATGAAGCGCAGGTACTGGTCCAGGACGGGCCGATCCAACCCAAGGTCGTGCCGCACCTCATCTACCCGCTCCTGCGGCGCGTCCGGCCCGACAATCTGCCGGACCGGATCGCCAGGGGTGAGCCGGGTGATCAGGAAGACGAGGATGGACACCCCGATCAGGGTCAGGACCATCAGCGCTACGCGCCTGGCGATGAAGCCGGTCATGCTGTAGCGGACTCCGCTGGTGTTTCGGCAAGCGTGACGTCACTGGCGAAATCCGGGAAGGTCGGCGGGGCCAGCTCGTCGGGTGTCCGTGGCGGAACAGCCCAGTCGCCAGGTCCGATGTTTGCCCACATGCGCTCGCCGGCCGCCTGGAGAGCCGCGCACACTGTCGGTTCGTCGACGTTGGCAACGTTTCCGTTCTGCATGACCCACTCGCCATCGATCATCACGTCGGCGAGGTCCTCGCTGGTGGCGCTGTAGACGAGGTTCTTGATCGGATCTCGCAGCGGCACCATGAACAGCGAATCCATCTTCCAGAACAGGAGATCGGCTTTGGCACCGGCCGAGATCCGCCCGAGATCTTCCCGGTGCAGCATCCGGGCAGCGTTCAAGGTCGCGGCATTGAATACATCGCGAGCCGTCGATTTCTCCGTGTTGCGGCTTATGACCTTGCCGAGCACCGCCGTCCAGCGCAGTGCCTCGATCATCGATTGTGGTGCGGTGTCGGTGCCGAGGCACATATTGACGCCGGCATCGATGTATCCCGGGAAGGACTCCATGGCGATGCCCCGCCGCGCGAACACCCAGACGTTGTGGGCGACAGAGGCGTTGTGGTTCGCAAGGATGGAGAGATCGTCACCGTGGAATTGGACCCAGCTGTTGCCCGCCGTGAGGATGACGTGCCCGAGAATGCACCAATCGTTCAGGAAGTCGATCGACTCCAGCCATTCGACCGGCGTCATCCCGTAGCGATTGACGATCTCATCGAACTCGAATACCGATTGGCTCACGTGCAGCGCCAGGGGTACCTGCAATGCATCCGATTGGCGACGGCTTTCCCGGAGCATCCTTTCGGTCGACGTGTCGATCTGCGCCGGAGAGAGGAACCCGCGGATGCGGTCATTGGCCCGGCCGCTGACACGCTCGATGAACTGTACCGATGCGTCGAGGCCCGGCAATCCTTCGTCGTCGTTCCATTCGTAGGACATCCGCTTGCCATCGTAGGTGATCCACCGCCCGGAGCGATGCCCATTGGCGATGTAGGCGCGGAGGCCTGCGTGTTCGACGGCATCCGCGGTGTAGTCACCGTGTCCGCCAATCTCCATGATAGTCGTGGTACCTGTGCGGATCAGCTCGGCCATTGAATAGTCGATCGATGCCCGGCGTGCTTCCTCGTCGATCGCTGCGCCGCGAATAGGCAGCATCTCCGCCAGCCCTGACATGGAGAACTGCCGCCGGCCGCGATCCTCGAGCAGGGACTTGTCAAGCGGCGATTCGGAGAGGTGCGCGTGGGTGTTGATGAATCCCGGTGTGATCAGGCGATCGCGAGCATCAATCACCTCGTCGACCGGACCGTCAAACGACGGTCCGACATGGATGACTTCGTTCCCATCAACGACGACACAGCCGTCGCGAAGGATGCGATGCTCACCATCCTGACAGGCGACGATGATGCCGGCGTCGATTCTCGTTCGAGGCATGAATACTCCCCATGGTTTGCGCGTGGTCGTCGAATGATCGCCGTGAGACTCCCCGGCGGACGCCAGGGAGTCTCACGGCTCGGCGGCGTGGGGACCTAGTCGACCCAGGTGTCGGTCAACTTGTACGCGCCGTGAATGTTGTGGTAGCGCGCGTCGTGGATGCGCTCCTGCTGGGCGAATATCCACCGCACGTGCTGGATGGGCACCACGACGGCCTGGTCGAGCAGGTGGGTTTCGAGTTGGCCAAACAGGGCGTTGCGTTCCTCCTCATCAATGCTCGTCTGGCTCTGCGCGAACAATTCATCGAACTCCGCGTTGCTGTAAAAGACGGTGTTGGGACTCGGAATCGAGTCGGTGATGAAGAAGTACATGTGGTCGGCGGTGGTGTAGATCATCGGAATGAACCGGGCATCGTGCTCGCCGGCCATGGTGGCGTCGCTGAACGCCGCCGGATCCAGGCGAGAGATTTGCATGTCGATCCCGACATCCTTCAGGTGATCCTGCACGACCTGGAGAATCTGCTCGCCCTCCTCCGTCGAGACATAGGTGGTGAAGGTGAGCGACTGTCCATCCTTTTCCCGGATGTCGTCGCCCACCCATCCAGACTCCTCAAGGAGCTGACGGGCCAGATCCGCGTCGTACGCCACGTACTGCTGCGATTCCTCCCGCGGCAGGGCGCCGGGCACATCCGGATGGAGATACCCCTCGGCGGGATCCGCCTGCCCGAACATGACAAACTGGGTGATCTCGTCGCGCCGGATGGCGTGGGTGACCGCGCGCCGCACGTTGATATCCTGGAAGAGCGGCTTCTCCATGTTGAACCCGATGTGATTCGAGGAGACGCGCGGGAACGACTCGACGGTGAGCCCGCCGAATCCCGACAGCAGTTCGACGTCTCGCGGCGCTACATGGAGGTTGAGATCGGCCTCGCTGGTTTCCATCATGTTGGTGCGCGAGGTCGCCTCGGGGACGATCCGGATGACCAGGGTGTCCGGATAGACGGGGCCGTTGTTCTCGTAGACGGGATTACCCAGGGCGTAGTTGGGGTTCCGTACCAGGGTCATGTGGTCGTCCTGGACCCACTCCTCGAGTATGTAGGGTCCTGTCCCGTCCACGACGGTGATGCCGTACTCGTCGCCAGCCTCGGCAACCTTGTTCATGTTGGGGATCGACGCGTAGGCCCACTCGGTCTGGCTGATATTGTTGAGGAAGACGAGCGTCGGACTGCTGAGGGTGAACACGACGGTATAGTCGTCGGGTGCCTCCACGGATTCGAGCAGTGCCAGCTTGGTGCTGGTCGGCCGGTCGAGCCACCGCTCGACATGATCGACGACATGCGCGCTGGTGAACGGCTCGCCGGAATGGAATTGCACATCCTGACGCAGGTTGAACGTCCAGGTGAGCCCATCCTCGGAGGATTCCCAGCTCTCGGCGAGCGCCGGCTGCACCTCTCCGTTGAAGTCCTTGATGACCAGCGCGTCGTAGAGGAAGAAGTTCGCGGCGATGTCCGCGAGACCGCTGTTGATGCCGGGCGTGAGATTGAGGGCGTCGTCCTGACGGATCAGCGTCAGGGTACCTCCTGTCACCGGATCGCCATCCTGGGCGGCGACAGACTTGACACCCCCCAGCGCGGCGGGCATGGTGGCCGCCAGCAACCCGATCTTGCCGCCGGTCGCTAGAAGCTCTCGTCGATCTACACGCCGCTCAACCTGCTCGATCGCAACCATCTTCTCGCCTTTCCCCGGAGACCGGTGACCCGCTGACTTCGGGCTCACGGTACACCCCGGATTGACACGACGTTCAGGTACTCGCATTCTACGGAGCGTCGATGGGGCGAGGATTGTCCAATGCAGGACAATCGCTTATCGGAAACTTGTCCCACCGGGATAGATGTCGGGTGGTGAGCATGCGCCTGATTGATGTGCTGGAGGAACGGATACTCGGCGATGCAAGGGTTGTCGCGGGGCGCGAGGGGCTCCAGCGCACCGTTGGCTGGGCGCATGTTGTCGATCTTCCGGAACCCGGCCCCTGGATCCGACGCGACCAACTGCTGCTGACGACCGGGGTTGCCTGGTCGGACGATGCCGCGGATCTCCGTCGCATGGTGCGTGACCTCGACAGTCGAGGCGCGGCCGGGCTGGGATTGGCCGTTCCGCAATATTTCCAGGCTTCACCCGACGCTGTCCGTCAGGAGGCCAACCGCCTCGGGTTGCCGCTGGTGGAGATTCCGTGGGAGTTGCCGTTTACCGAGATCACCGGCCGCCTGCATCGACGTATCCTGGAGGAGCAGCAGCATATCCGGCAGCAGGCCGAACTGGTCCACCGATCCCTCACGCGGGCCGCCATCGAGGCGGAGAGCCTCGGGCAGATCGTCGCCGTGTTCTCACGGTTGATCCAGCGCGCCGTGAGTCTTGAGGACATGGATGCGCGCGTGATCGCCGCACACGGAACCGAGTATGCCACCGATCAGGTGCGCCAGCGCACGATCGAGCGCGGCATGGCGCCGGTGGAGGTCAGGACCGCACTGCGCGAGCGCGGGTACTACGCGCTGATCACCGGCTCGCAGGAGGCGGTCCGCATCCCGGCGATCCCATCCGTGGGGTTGAGCCCGCGCGTCGCGTGCGCGGTGTGGCTGAAGAACGAGCTGGAGGGCATCGTCTGGATCCTGGAGGGGGATGAGCCACTGGGCGAGATCGATCTTCGGGCCGCCGAGCACGCCGCGACGATTGTCGCGCTGCATATTGCCCGCGAGCGCGCTGTCGCCAACGTGGAGGTACGGCTCGGCCACTCGCTCGTCGAATCGCTCATGGAAGGGCAATTCCAGATCGACACTCCGAGTCTTGAGCGTGCGTCATTGCTTGGGTACGACCCTTCGGCGCGGTACCGGATTGCCATCATCGCCCTCGACGAGCCGATCCCGCTGGGGCATCAGGGGTATCTCCGGCGCGAGCGAATCGCGGCTAGATTGGCTCGCAGGATCGAAGCGCTGGGTGAAACTACCCTGATCGCCGCATCGCGGAACGAGATATTCCTCCTGACGCGGGAGGGCGTGGATGTTCCACCCTTGTGGCGTGATGTTGCCGGCTCGGACGCCGCTGTCACGATCGGGCGGTGCCATGAGGGCGTGGCGGGAGTTCGGCAGAGTTACCTGGAGGCGAGGTCGCTTCAGCGCTGGTCGTCAGGCAAGAATGATGTTGTGACCTACGAGGATTCGCTCCTGCCACGGCTGTTGGCCGGTGACAGTGAAGCCCGCGGCGAGTTCGTCGATGATATGCTGCGCCGCTTCGACGGGGTGCTCCACGCGGACATGTATCTCGCTACCTTGAAGACCCTCGCCCGGCACGGCTTTTCTCAGACCAGGGCGGCGCAGGAGCTTGACATCCACCCCAAGACCATGCAGCACCGCCTGTATCGGCTGGAACAGATCCTTGATCGCGACCTGAATGACCCGGACACGCGCTTCGAGGTCCAATTGCTGTACAAGTTGCTGGATACGTGATGTGGAGGCGTGCCCGGCTCTGGCGCGTCATCCACCAGGTTGGTGGCTCGGCGCCTTGTTCGCCGGATCGAGGGCGCGGGCAAGTGCGAACAGGGTGCCGCTCACCTTCAGCCGCAGGATCGAGCCGATGGAGGCGCGTTCGGACGCCGGTGCCTTGCGGTCGGGTCGCTGGCCGTCGTCGAACCCGTTGGCTTGTCGCTTCATCTGCATCAAAACAGCGTGCAGGGGGATGTGATAGAGGTCCATGGCGCTCCTCGCTGGGGATTGGACGGACAACAACGGCGGCGATATCCGCCTTCTGTCACCATCCTGGCGGTTGGAGCGCGCTCAAAGTCAAGCGGAGAAATTATCCCCATCGGTAGCGGGCGATGATGACCGGAATCGGCGAATCTGTCAGGGGAAGCGCTGTTGACACGGCGCGTGCGCAATTGGTCAAATACTGCCAAATGGGGCCATGATAGAGATTCGCGACACTGCTCATGTGGAGAGCGACATGGCAAAGACCGACTACCAATCCGTCGACGAGTACATCGGCACCTTTCCGGACGATGTGCAGGCGAACCTGATGCAGGTCCGGAAGGCGATTCGATCGGCCGTGCCGGACGCCGAGGAAGTGATCAGCTACCAAATCCCCGCGTACAGGCATCACGGTTTTGTCATGTACTTCAGCGCCTACAAGAAGCACATCGCGATCACCTGCCCGCCGCCGTTCACGGTGTTCGAGGCGTTCGCGGATCAGTTGGCGTCGTACAAGAAGTCGAAGACCACCGTCCAGCTGCCGCTCAACCAGCCGATGCCCACGCAGCTCATCCACGACTTGGCGGCGTTCCGGGCGAAGGAGAATGAGGAGCGGACCTCATGACAGCGGACGCTGAATGCGCCACCCGGCGCTGGTGAAGCCTGCCGTTGCTCCTGGCATGTGTATGGGTGAGCGGCCGTTTCCAGGATCACCGGGCACCCAACTGGCTGAGTCGGCGATACGCATCACGGTATGCCAGTACCGACAAGAGCAAACCGCCCGTCAACACGAACGTGAGACTGATGGGCCAGGGCTGCGTGATGATGATCGTGCTCACGACGAGTGCATGCGCCATGGCGATGCCGATGTTCGCCATGCGGCGCGGGCTTGCCGGTACATGCTCCATGAGCAGGGCCTCCGCGCTGCCCTCCACCGTTCGGTCGAGGGCGATATCTCTGGCGCTGAGGCAGGTGAGGATGGTGCCGATACACACGACGGCGAACGTGGCGCTGAGCGTTGAGATCAGGAGAACGGTGGGCGCAGCACCGCTCCAGATGCAGATGGACGCGACCATGATCCAGAGTTGCGCCACCAGGGGAACAATGACGGCCACGGCCTTGCCAACGATCACATCCCGCGGGGACGCCGCATTGAGGAACATCAGCGTCACCCGGTTGCCTTCACCACCGAGTGGCGAGGGTGTCGTCTCGATGGCCGCGTACACAGCGAGGACCAGTGCGTAGGCGATCGGCAGGTTGGCCGAGGAAGCGATCCAGCCTGGTAGATACTCGCGCGTGACGATGAAGAGGGGCAGGGCCGCGAGGGTTATGGCGATTCGCAGCAGGACGAAGACATCCCTGCCCTGCACGCGGAGCTCCTTGAGGGCGATTGCCGCCCACGGTGTCCGATAGCGCGCCAGCAGTGACCTGAGCAGTGGGGAGATGGGGCCGAGGAAGTCTCGCGTCCGTCGAGGGGCGTTCCAGAGATCCTGCGCCAGGGAAACGTACCATCGACCGAGCCGATGCGCGCCGACTCCGACAACCAGGGTCGTGATGATAACCGCGTCCGGAATCAGGAGCATGGGGGGCATCGGGTGCCCCGATGATTGCCGGAGGGCGAGCACCGCAATGGCGCCAGTCGCCATCAGGACCGCGAGCGTGATCAGCACCGGCCCTGTCCGTGGTCGACCGTAGTTCAGCACCCACGCGATGAATAGCGGTAGCAACGTGCCGATGCACATCGATGGAGGGAGCCAGGCCAGGTAGGTGACGGCCCAGTCAAGCCCGAAACGCGCGAGGGCCGCCGCGATGATCAGGCCACTGCCGAGCGAGACGATACCGAATGACGTCACAACGCGACCGAGCACCAGTCGCCATCGCGTGCCATGGTCGAGCGGCAACGGCAGCATGATGCCGACTTCCTGGCGGGTCATGACTGTCTGGAGTGTGAACAGGGCGGTCAGCACGACGAATGACAACCACGACGTCACCATCAGGAGCCAGAGTCTGGGTTGCTGGTCGGCGGAGGGCAGATCGACCCAGGGGTCTGTCAATGTCCAGAGGCGGATGCCGATCGCCGCGAGCAGCGCCAGCCGGATCAGGGCCAATGGCAACGCCAGCCGCCCCGTTGACCCTGCCTGCAGATGTCGATGGAGCCAGGAGATCGACCTGATCCGCGAGGCGACGGGCACGTGGGAGGTCATGGCGCGGTTCCATGGCCGGTCATTGCCAGGAATGCGCTTTCCAGATCGACAGCCTGGTGGCGAATGTCTGCTGGACTGCCTTCGGCGATCAGGCGGCCTTCCTCGATCACGCCGATACGATGGCACATCCGCTCGACCAGCGAGAGGTCGTGTGTGGAGAGCAGGACGCTGGTTTCCTGGAGGGCCTGCGCAAGTACCAATTCGCGGAGGTTGTGGCTCGTCTGTGGGTCGAGTCCGTTGAACGGCTCATCGAGGATCAGCACCGATGGTCGATGCAGCAGCGCCATGGCCAGGGAGAGCTTGTTGCGCATCCCGAACGACCAGGATCGCACCAGCTCATCGCCACGATCCCGCAACGCCAGTGTGTCAAACAAAGCGCCGATCCGGACATCCGCGTCGCGTTGCGACATGCCGCGCATTTGGGCGATGAATTCCAGGTTTTCGCGGCCGGTCAACGTGTCGTACAGCACCGGCTTGTCCGGCACGTAGCCCAGTGCCTGCTTTGCGGCGATTGGAGAAGCCGCAATATCGTGGCCCGCAATGCGGACGATACCGCTTGTCGGCGCCAGCAGCCCGACAAGCATGGAAATCGTCGTTGTCTTGCCGGCCCCATTCGGCCCGATGAACCCGTAGATCTCGCCTGCATGGACCCCGAACGTGAGATTGTCGACTGCGAGGCGCGCTCCGAATGCTCGGGAGAGCTCGATGGCTTCAATGGCAATGGGGCGCTGGACCAGGTTGTGTGCGGGCACCGTGATAGCCTCGGGTCGTGCGTCGATGCTCGGTCTGGCAACCGGCGTGTCGAAAGCTGCATCGCCTGATAGTGCCTCGAGCACGGCGTCGCGATCGTCGGCGTTGAAAAGAACCTTCCCTGCCTCGAACACGCCGCGTTTCCGTGTCAGCTCCAGCGGTGGTTCGAGATGGAGCAGGATTTGCCCCTGCCGGGAAAACGTGATCCGAAGCAGACCCCGCGCTTCGTCATCAGTCGGTCGGGGAACGAAAGTCGGACCAGTACGGTCGTCGATCGCTTCGGCCCGCCGGATTCGGGCTCGCGGAATATCGATCCGGGTCGTCCCATACTGAAGT
>JAUIGA010000016.1 GCA_030430125.1 Chloroflexia bacterium
TGGCACGACGGTCCTCGGCGTGCAACGGGATGGGGTGGTCGCGATCGCGGCGGACGGCCAGGTGACCATGGGAGATGTCATCCTGAAACACCGGGCCCGAAAGCTCCGATCCCTCGCCGACGGCGCGGTGATCGCGGGATTTGCCGGGGCTGTTGCCGACGCGCTGACGTTGTTCGCACGGTTCGAATCCCAACTCGACGTGTGGGAAGGAAACCTCCGGCGCGCATCGGTGGAACTGACCAAGGACTGGCGGAGCGATCGATACTTGCGCCGGCTGGAAGCGCAGCTCATTGTCGCCGACCGGGATTCGCTCCTCGTCCTGTCCGGTGAGGGCGATGTTATCGAACCGGACGACGGCGTGGTCGCGATCGGGGCGGGAGCACCATTCGCGACGGCGGCAGCGAAAGCACTGGCGAGGCACACCGATCTCGACGCTGAAGCCATCGCGCGGTCGGCGATGCAGATCACCGCGGAGATTTGCATTTTCACCAACGACCAGCTCGACGTCGAAGTTGTCGGTGATGCCGGCGACGATACGGCAGGGACGGATCATGCCAAGGAATGAGGCCGCCGTACAGCGGGCGTCCACGCCGAGGATCGGTGGCCGGCCGACCACCAAATCTGGTGAAATCGTCGAGAACCTCACTCCTCGGGAGATCGTAAGCCGGCTCGATCGGTACATCGTTGGCCAGGAAGACGCCAAGCGCGCGGTTGCTGTAGCGTTGCGGAATCGCTACCGGCGCCAGCATGTCGACCCCGACCTTCGCAACGAGATCGTACCCAAGAACATCCTGATGATCGGACCGACCGGGGTTGGCAAGACCGAGATCGCCAAACGCGTCGCGAGGATCGTCAACGCTCCTTTCATCAAGGTTGAGGCGACACGTTTCACGGAAGTCGGATACGTGGGCAAGGACGTTGAGTCGATAATCGAGGACCTGGTCGAGGTCAGCGTATCGAACCATTGGAGACAGCGCATCGATGGTGTGCACGATCTGGTGATTGACCGTGCGAGACACCGCCTGCTCGATCTCCTGACCGACCAGTCGCTGGAGCGCAAGCGAATCGCCGAGACGGCAAAGCACTCTGGTGGCGGCGTTCAACCGGCGCTCGCATCGAGGCAATCGGAAACGCGCCGTCGAAATCGCGAATGGAACCGATTCGCCCGCCTGCTGGACCAGGATGCCATCGGTGATGATGTCGAGGTGGATCTCGATATCGACGGTGGCGTTGAGGAGACGCTTCCCGGAGCGATGCCAAATGGCGATCCTGGCGAGGAGATGCGCCAGGCTCTGTATGACGTGCTGGACGACATGTTCCCACCGAGACCAATCCGGCGACGGGTGTCGGTGACAGAGGCGCGGCGAATCCTTGAGCACGAGGAGACGAGCCAGCTAGTCGACTACGACGACGTCGTCGAGATCGCCATCCAGGCAGTCGAAGCCGGCGGTGTCGTGTTCATCGACGAGATCGACAAGACGATCCCGACTGACGACACCGCTGGTGGCGATGTGTCGGCGGCGGGCGTCCAGCGGGATCTGCTGCCCATCATTGAAGGCGCCACTGTTTCGACGCGATTCGGCCCTGTCCGAACCGACCATATCCTGTTCATCGCGTCAGGGGCATTCCTCGGGGTTCGTCCATCAGACCTGATTCCCGAGCTGCAGGGCCGCTTTCCGGTGCGGGTGGAGCTCCAATCGCTCTCGGAGCAGGACTTGCTCAGCATCCTCACTCAGCCAGACCAGGCGATCCCCCGACAGTACCAGGCAATGCTGGCGACGGAGGGGGTCGATCTCGCGTTCGACGAAGATGCGCTGGCGCTTGTGGCCAGACTTGCCGCGGAGATCAATCGGCGTCAGGATGATATCGGGGCGCGACGGCTGATCACCATCCTGGAACGCGTGCTAGAAGACGTGCTGTTCCAGGCGCCCGACATGGAGGACACCGTAGCCCGGATCACATCGGAGCTTGTGGTGGAACGCGTCGGCGAGATTGCCGACGATGATGACCTGTCGCTGTATATCGTGTAGGACCCGCGTGCGTCGGTGAGGAGTCGAATCTTGTCAGGATCGGTGATCGCGATCGATCTCGGTGGAACCAATATCCGCGCCGCGATTGTGGGCCGGGACGGCGATATCCTCCGCCGGGCGTCGATGCCCACGGACTCGGCTGATGGTCATCTTGCCGTGGTAGATCGCATGGTTCGGCTCATCGGTGACGTTGGCGCCGAAGCGGATATCCAGGTGCCGGTCGGCATCGCGTCGCCGGGTCCCCTCGATCCTCGTACCGGTACCATCCTGTACACCCCGAATCTGCCAGGATGGCGCGACGTCCCCCTCGTCGATCTTGTCTCCCGCGCGACGGGACGGAGAATCGCCCTGCAGAACGACGGGAACTGCGGCGCGCTCGGTGAAGCCGACTTCGGCAGCGCGCGCGGTGTCGACAACCTCGTGTATCTCGCGCTCGGTACCGGAATTGGAGGCGGGGTCATCAGCAGCGGAGTTCTGGTGGATGGTGCCCGTGGGCTCGGCGCCGAGGTTGGTCACGTCGTCATCGCCATGGATGGCCCTCGCTGCACCTGTGGCTCGGTGGGGTGCCTCGAAGCGTTTGCATCCGGATGGGCGATTCGCCGGGACGCCGAGCTGGTCGCCACGACGGCCGACGGTGATCGTATGACCGAGCTTGCCGGAGGTGGCGAGCTCCACGCCGGTGTTGTGGCCGCCGCGGCGGACTCGGGTGACCCCGCGGCCAACGCGATCATGCGGCGGGCAGGCAGGGCGCTCGGCGCGGCCATAG
This sequence comes from Chloroflexia bacterium, assembly GCA_030430125.1. GTDB lineage: Bacteria > Chloroflexota > Chloroflexia > Thermomicrobiales > UBA6265 > JACCVC01. Next base: position 2,797 of record JAUIGA010000016.1, read on the forward strand.
GAGCTTTCACGAACATCTTCAACCCGTCGAATGTGGTCGTTGGTGGCGGGGTTGCCGGTGTCGGCGAGACGCTGATGCAGCACGCACGCGAGACGATGCCGCAACACTCCTTCGTGGATATGCGTCGCGACCTCACGGTGACGTACTCCTCGCTGGGCGCGGATACCGGTCTCCTCGGCGCAGCGGCGCTCGCATTCCGGGAATTCTCCAGCGAAACTCGCTGATCCCCAGTTCCGGAAATCGTCTCTACCTTCAAGAAAACGTGCCGGGACTACATGTGGCTGCCCGGCTGCATCCGGCTGGGCGGTTGGATCGCCACGGCATCATCCCCACCTTCGGCGGACCGGACCTCGAGACGCGCGCAAACGACTATCCATAATATCGTGGCTGTTGAACGGACCTGGTTGGATTGAGGGGCACTACTGCCCTCGAGACGTTCGTGTTCCTTGACGAGATTCGGGGCCACTGCTACTCTCACCCTCATCAGAATTCTGGCAACTGACAGCGTATCCGGTTCAGGTCGCGCGTGCGATCGACAGGACTAGCGGCACCGGATCCGGGTCCCCGCGGAGGCGTCGTAGATGATCCAGTACATCATCAATCGCGTTTTCTGGTTTGTTCCGACGCTCCTGGTGATCACGTTATTGACATTCTTCATCCTGCAGGCAACGCCAGGGTCCGGTGTCCTGTCGCGTGGTACCCAGGTCGTCGACCAGCGCGTGGTCGAGCGCCTCGAAGCCCAGTACGGGTTGGACAAGCCGATCTACGAGCAGTTCGGGATCTACGTCTGGAACGTCGTCAACGGCGATTTCGGGACGTCGTTTGTCTATCGGCCGCAGTCTGTCAACGACATCATCGGCCGCACCTTCCCCATCTCGCTCCAATTGGGAATCTATGCCACCATCCTCGCCGTCGTGGTGGGGGTCGGTCTCGGCGTGCTGTCCGCGGTGCACCAGAACGGCGCCATCGACTACTTCTCGGTCACGCTGGCGGTGCTGTTCTACAGCCTGCCGAACTTCGTGATGGGCTTCGTGCTGATTCTCGTGTTCGTGGTCTATCTCCCCAGGATCGGCATCGACTTCAACTTCAATGTTGGTGGGCTCGACACCTGGAAGGACTGGATCCTGCCGACCATTGCACTCGCGGCAACACCGCTTGCCACGATCGCGAGGTTCACCCGGTCAAGCATGATCGAGGTGTTGCAGAGTGATTTCGTACGGGTCGCGCGCGCCAAGGGTTTGCGCGAGAACCGGGTGATCTTGCGCCATGTGCTCAAGAACGCGCTGATCCCGATCATCACGCTCATTGGCCCGATCTTCGCTGCTGTCGCCACCGGGTCGTTCTTCGTCGAGGCGGTATTCAACATTCCCGGGATGGGGCGGTACTACGTGGAGAGCTTCGTAGCGAAGGACCAGCCGATGATCCTCGCCGTGACGCTCATCTACGCGGTGATGCTTGCAACGATGAACGTCGTGGTGGATGTGCTGTACGGATTCATCGATCCCCGCATCCGCTACTAGCGATGGCGAACCCAGGAAAGGGCACCACAGCCGTGGTCCGACACCAGACAGACACCGCCGTCGCCGCGACACCGGCGCCCAACAATGACGGCAGCAGTACGGCCACATCGTCCACCGGTACGGATGTGCCGCTGGCGGCATTGGCAGCTACTGCGGTACCCCGTCATCGCAGCCTGTGGACGGATGCCTGGCGGCGTCTCACAAAAAACCGCCTGGCTGTGGTCGGACTGATCATCGTGGTCGTGTTCATCGTCATGGCGACCTTCGCTCCGTTGCTCGCTCCGTATACGCAAGCAGAGGTGGTGGATGTGCGCCTGGCGCGTCAGGGTCCGAGCTGGCTGTGGCCATTCGGGCTCGACCAGAACGGTCGCGACATCTGGAGCCGCACCCTCTACGGTGCCAGGGTGTCGTTGCTGGTCGGCGTAGTGTCCCAGATCATCGTGCTGGCCATCGGCGTCCCGGTCGGAATGGTTGCCGGCTACAAGGGCGGGAACATCGACAATCTCCTGATGCGGTTCGTCGATGTGTTTTACGCGGTGCCGCAGTTGTTGCTCGTCATGATTTTCCTGAACCTGTTCGGACCCGGTCTGTTCAACATCTTCCTTGGCATCGGCCTGGTCAGCTGGGTGACCATCGCCCGACTGGTTCGGGGTACCTCGCTCTCACTGCGCGAGGCCGAGTACATCAACGCCGCTCGGGTGTCAGGGGCAGGGGATCGCTACATCCTGCTTCGGCACCTGTTGCCCAACAGCCTGACCCCGATCATCGTGGCCGTGACATTCGGAATCCCGACCGCCATCTTCACCGAGGCCGCCCTCAGCTTTGTTGGTGTCGGTATCAATCCGCCGCAGGCCTCATGGGGCCAGATGGTCGGTGTCGGTACTGATACCGGACTGGTTCAGGCGTCGCCTCATATCCTGCTGTTTCCCATCGCCGCGATCGGCTTCACCATGCTTGGTTTCACCTTCCTCGGCGACGGCTTGCGCGATGCGCTCGATGTTCGCACGAAGGAATGATCCGATTCAACGGGCTTGCACACGTAAACCGACCCGCGACGGGCGGGTGAAAGGAGGCGAGATCCACGCAACTGAACGCGGAGTTCGATGACGAATCGTTCGAGACCGCCAGGACGGAGTTCCGGCCAAATGGCCGGGATCCATGCAACCCAGGAGGCAGACGCCACATGGCCATTCGGGATCACAGAGACGAACAGGAAATGCTGTTGAAGCAGCTGGACCATCGGCTGCGCATGTCGGCGTTCTCTCGCAGAAAGCTCGTGGGTGGCGCCGTGGCAGGCGCTGGCGCGATGGCCCTGGGCGGGCTGCCGGGAAGCAGCGCCGTTCTTGCCCAGGACGCGGCCCTCGACGAGGAGCAGGTGTTCTACAACTCCGCACTCTTCAACGATCCGCTCTCCTTCGACTGGAATGCGAATCTCTACTGCAACGCCGACGTGTCGACGTTCTCGGGACTCCTGACGTTCGATCCGGACGGCCAGGCCGTGGCTGACTGGGCCGAGACCTGGGAATCAAACGAGGATGCATCCGTCTGGACCTTCCATCTCCGCCCCGACAACACGGGCTGGTCGAATGGCGATCCGGTCACGGCCCACGACTTCGTGTGGTCCTATGCGCGCATCCTCGACCCCGCGACCGCCAATGTTTATGGGTTCATCCTGTATGACGTCAAGAACGGCGAAGCGTTCAACACCGGCGCGGAGGTGGAGATCGACGGAGAAACCCGGGTGCCGACCGCCGAGGATCTCGGTCTGGCGGCGCTGGACGACTGGACGTTCGAGATCACCCTCGAAGGCCCGCTTGCCAACCTGCCGCAAAAGGTTGCCTATCTGGCCTGCTACCCCGCGCACCGCCCGTCGGTGGAGGAGCACGGCGATCAGTGGGCGCTGGGTGACGTGCCGCTGGTCTCGAACGGGCCGTTCAAGCTGGACAACTGGGACAAGGGTGTCAAGGTCGAGTTGTCGAGAAACGACAACCACTGGCAGGCCGGCGAAATCACCCTGGAAAAGGTGATCGACCCCATCATCCCGGCCGAAAATCAGGTGAACAACTTCGAGAACGGTACCGGTGACCAGCAGCTCGACTGGGTGAACCTCGGTGCGAGTGACTACGTTCGCTTCCAGGAAGATCCCGAAAAGGCGGAGTTGCTGCGCCAGTATGTCTACCCCGGCAGCTGGTTCCTGTTGCCGTCGAACGGCGTTCCACCGTTTGACCAGATCGAGGTCCGCCGTGCGCTCAGCAAGGCGATCGACCGCGAGCGTCTGGTGCAGGTGACCCAGGGGCTCGTGACGCCGGCATATTGCATGATGCCTCAGGGCGTCTACGGGTTCTTCGAGGATGAAGAGATATACGGCATTCAGGCCTTCGATCCGGAAGCGGCGCTTGCCGAGCTTGTGGGCACCGAGTTCGAGGGAGGCCAGAACTGGCCGGAAATCACGATGATCATGCGGTCTGACGAGGAGGTCTACAACTCCGACATCATGGCCAACGACATCGTGGCGCAGCTCGAAGAAAATCTGGGCATGCAGATCCAGATCGAGACGCTCGTCGAGAGCACCTTCCGGCCGCGACTGTACGAGAACCGCGACCAGCTGGTGTGGATCCGGTGGTGGTACGACTATCCAGATCCGGACAACGGGTACTACGACATGTTCTACGGCGGCAAGCCGGAGGGCTCGAAGCGCCAGTCGTGGGTCAACGAGGAGTTCGATCGTATCATCGTCGAGGCCAAGGGCGTACTCGACCCGGAAGAGCGGCTCGAGCTGTACAAGGAGGCTGAGCGGATCATCCAGACCGACGTCGGCTACGTCATTCTTGTGTACCGGCTCGACGTCTACGCATTCAAGCCCTGGGTGCAGAATGTCCCGGTGAACACACAGGGCTTCACCGTTCCCGACGGGAATATTTACGTTCGCGCGCTCACGCAATACCAGATCAGCGGACGCGAAGAAACCTGATCGTCAGCTTGCAACCTGATAGTCGGGGAGCGGGTGGCCACAACGTTGTGGCCACCCTTCCATGTGTGCAACCTGCGTGCGATACTGCCGCCATTGACGCTCAAGGCGCGGCGGCGCGCATGGAAAGGACGGCGGAAGATGGCAGGTTCGCACCCCACGTATCTCTGGTGGAACGGCAGGCAGATGCCGTGGGAAGAGGCGACGGTCCACGTCACCGATCTCGCCTGGTCGACGGTGGGCGCGGTCTTCGAGGGTATTCGAGGCTACTGGAACGAGGATTCCCAGGAGCTGTACGTGTTTCGCCTTCGCGAGCACATGGACCGCCTGATCGACTCCATGAAGCTGGTGCGACTCCCCGCCGAGTACTCAGTCGATGAGTTGATTGACGCGAGCCTGACCTTGCTGCGGGACAACGACGCCCGCGAGGACACGTACATCCGGCCGCTCGCGTACTCGGCAGGCAGCTCGGGCAAGCGCCTATCGGACACCGCGGCGTCGCTTGGCATGCTGATCAACACCAACCCTATGCCCAGCCAACTGGATAGCGGCCGTGCCTTCAAGGTGAAGGTGAGCTCCTGGACCAGGATCTCCGACACGGTCATGCCGCCGCGTATCAAGAACATCTCCAATTACCGCAACGGTCAGCTCGCCAGCATGGAAGCGCAGGCTGATGGCTACGATGGCGCGCTCCTGCTCAGCCCGCAGGGCAAGGTGAGTGAAGCGCCGGGCGCCTGCGTCATGATGGTGCGCAAGGGGCAGCTCATCACTCCACCGACAACCGATGGCATTCTTGAGAGCATCACGCGGGACGCGGTGATGACCATGGCGCGCGAATCGCTGGGTCTGCCGGTGGTGGAGCGATCCATCGATCGCACCGAGCTCTACCTGGCCGATGAGGTCTTCCTTTGCGGTACGGCGTTCGAAATCACCCCGGTTGTCGAGATCGACCGCTACACGGTTGGTTCCGGCGAGATCGGCGAGGCGACAGGTCGCCTCCAACGCCTGTATGAGGATGTCCTGCGCGGCAAGGAAGAGCGCTACGCATCCTGGCGCACGCCAGTTGGTGTTGCCGCCACGGTCGCGGCCGGGTAGGGGCAAGCACGAAGTCGGACATCGAACGGGCGACCCTGTGCCGGGGTCGCCCGTTTGCATGCAGGCTCGGTAGCGGATGGCCTGCTACCGGGTGGCACTGGACAAGCGCGCTTGGTACGCTGATCGTTGACGATTCCTGTCACAGCGCACTTTTGGTTGTGCGCCGACTGCATTGCTTCTCCCTACCCATGTCCAGGAGGACTCATGACGCACCCAGACCTGCCCACCGGCACACCCCGTGCCCGGCGAATGTTCGCGTCCGGCCGCGGCGTACGGTGGATGGCACTTGTTCTTGCGCTCGCTGGCACCATGTCGATCGGTGTCATGGTCGGAGCGGTCCTCGATACGTCGGACAACGCGACAGCATCCACGATACTGACGGACCTGCCCGAGTTCCAGGTCGTTGAAGAGACCTATGACGCGATCCGCGAGAACTACGTGCTCTCCGACGAGGTGAGCGATCAGGATCTCATGTACGGCGCCAGCGCCGGCATGATCGACGCGCTCGGCGACACGGGCCATTCGACCTTCCTCGACCCCGACGAGGCGGTGGAGTTCGAGCAGTCCCTGTCGAATGAGTTGATCGGCATCGGCATCCAGATCGACCTGACCGGGCCGCTCCCTGTCGTGATTGCCCCGATTGACGGTTCCCCGGCTTATGAGGCCGGCATTCGGCCCGGCGACGTGATCATCTCCGTCGATGGGGTCGAGACTGCCGATATCGAACCGCAAGTGGTCGGTGAGCTGATTCGCGGCGATGAGGGCACGGATGTCACGCTCATGCTGCGTCACCAGGATACCGCCGAAACCTATCAGGTGACGATTACGCGGGCCCAGATCACCATCGAGCCGGTCTCATTCATCATGCTTCCCGACAACGTGCTGTGGCTGCGCGTGTCGCAGTTCTCGATCGGCGCGACCGACGGCGTCATCGAGGCGCTGCAGTGGGGCAAGGCACACGGCATGACCGGTGTGCTCCTCGACCTGCGCAACAACCCCGGCGGCTACACGACCGAGGCGCGCGGGATCGCGTCGCAGTTCGTGCCAATCGGGAGTGTCCTGTATCAGGAGCAGCTCGCCGATGGCACTGTCGAGCCGCTGGTCAATGAGAGTGTCGAAGGCGAATGGGCCGAAGGCGATCTCGTTGTCCTGATCAATGAAGGATCGGCATCGTCGTCGGAAATCGTCTCATCGGCGATCCGCGACAATGATCGCGGTGTGCTCGTGGGTGAGACGACCTTCGGCACCGGCACGGTCCTGGTTGGCTTCGAGTTGAGCGACGGATCGGTTGCGCTGCTGGGCATCAAACTCTGGTTGACCGCCGACGGGCAGGACATCTGGAAACAGGGCGTCGATCCGACGCTCGAGGTGGAGATGGATGTGGACCAGTATCCGACGATTCCGATCGAGTTCCGTGGCGAGATGCTGGATTCCGACGTCTTCGGGGCCATTGAGGACTCGCAACTGCTCGCCGCGCATGAGGAGCTGGTGACGATTATGGCATCATCCACCCCCTGAATCTCTGCATAGGCCTGAGTTCCACGGCGTATCCGGGTGAATCCGGGCACGCCGTGGTATCGTTTCTGCGTGTGCATCTCGTGGATGCACGCGCGTTCCGAGACGTGACGGCGGCGATAGCCGAACTGCAGCACTTGCGGGATGGCAGGGAGTTGGAATGATCTCGGTTGAATCATGGCCGCAACCGGCCGTACGGATGTGGGTACTTGCCCAACGATTTCGCAAGTTCCTCACCGTTGGCGCGGTCGGATTGCTGGTCAATCAAGCGAGTCTGGCGATGCTGCACGACGCCCTCGGAATGGCCGTCGTCATCGCATCGCCAATTGCCATCTTCTTGTCAATGATCGTCACATTTGTTCTCAATGAGCAGTGGACCTGGCACGATCGGGGAACTGGTCCGGTATTGTCCCGGGCCATGACCTATGTCCCGATCAATCTCGGTGGCCTTTTGATCAACTGGGGTATCCTCTACTACCTGAACGAGGATCACGGAGTACACTATCTCGCGGCCAACCTGATCGGCGCTGGTGTTGCCGCCGTCTGGAATTTCTCCTTGAACCATGCCATCACCTGGCGAAGGTGAGTTGCCAGCGTCGAGCCGGACGGCTCGGCTCTTGTGCGAATGCATCGGGTCCGTGGAAGTCGGGCTACACTCAACCGGCGCAGAACCGAATGGAAGGAACATCCTCGATGCAGAACGGTCAGAATCCTGAAACCTCGGCACCACAAACCATCGTGATGGGTGCCGGGCCTGCGGGCCTCTGTTCCGCCTACGTGCTCAGCAAGGCGGGATATCCGGCCACGGTTGTCGAGGCTGCTCCATTCGTCGGGGGGCTCGCCCGCACCATCCGCCGCGAAACAGATCACGGCGAGTTCAAGTTCGATATCGGCGGACACCGCTGGTTCACGAAGAACGACGAGCTCAACGCCCTGTTCCGGGAGGTTGTTGACGACGAGCTGCTGTGGGTCCATCGCATCAGCCGGATCTACTTTGACGGCAAGTTCGTCGACTACCCGTTGAAGCTCTCCAACGCACTCAAGGCCGTCGGCCCCGTTACCGCGGCCCGGGCGGTGTTCGACTACGGTCTCATCCAGGCGAAACGCCGGTCGAACCCGACCGAGATCGTGTCCATGGAGGACGCGTACATCGCCCAGTACGGCGAGACGCTGTACAAGCTCTTCTTCCAGGCTTACAGCGAAAAGGTCTGGGGAATGAAGTGCAGCGAGCTTTCCGGCGACTGGGTAAGCCAGCGCACGAAGGGCATGTCGCTGGTCACGGCAATCAAGGATGCCGTCGTGCCGTCGAAGGGCAAGGTCGTGAGCCTGATCGACGAGTTCATGTACCCAAGGGACGGCTTCGGCCGGTTCTCAGAGCGTATGGCGGACGCGATCGAAAAGGCTGGCAACGACATCAAGCTCAAGAGTCCGGTCGAGAAGATCGTGCTCGATGGCAATCGCGTCAAGGGCATTCAGGTGCGAACCGAGGAGGGGAGCACGCTGATCGAGGGTGACAATTTCATCTCCTCGATCCCGCTGACCGTCCTCGTGCAGATCACCGATCCTCCCGCACCGCAGGAGGTGATCGAGGCCGCCGATGCGCTGACCTTCCGCGACATCATCACCGTCAACATGATGTTCAAGAAGCAGCAGGTCACGTCGGACACCTGGTTGTATGTGCATGACCGGAATATCCTGTTTGGCCGTTTCCACGAGCCCAAGAACTGGAGTCCGGCGATGGTCCCCGGCGATGACTACACGTCGCTGGTCGTGGAGTACTTCTGTACGCGAGGCGATCATATCTGGGGCATGAGTGACGAGCAGCTCGTCAACCAGACGGTGAAGCACCTGGTTGAGGATCTTGAGTTCGCTACTCCGGAGGAAGTGATCGGCGGTTTCGTCGTGCGCGCGACGAAGGCGTACCCAACGTATGACATTGGGTATCAGGAACCGCTCCGCCTGATGAAGGAGTACATCGCGGGGATCGAGAACCTGCAGTACATTGGGCGCGGCGGTTCGTTCCGGTACAACAACACCGATCATTCCATCGAAACCGGAATGCTCGCGGCGAAGAACATCCTCGGCGAGCACCACGATCTCGAGCGAGTGAACGCCGACGAGGAGTACCATGAGATCAGGCGGTCGAAGGAGACCGCGGTCGCTGGATCCTGATCGGTAGCCTCACCCGAAGCACACCACCACGCGACCCACGGTCACGGGAGTTGGATGCATGGCGAATGACATCCGCGCCGATCCCCCTCAGGCCAGCAATGGCGTGGGCAATCGCCGCTTCAGGTTGCTGGTTGCCTTCTGGTTCATCGTGGTCGCGGGAACGGCGGGCTATCTTCTGGCAGGGTCGATGCAGGCCGTGTCGTACAGGTACAACGCCTTTTCCCAGCGTACCTTCCGCGACGTTGAGTATCGGCGACTTGTGGATACCTGGAGCGACCAGGTGGATGCACTGCCCGCGGTAATGGTCGGTCGGTTTGTGGATGAGGTGTTTATCGCCGCAATCGTCATTACGGTGATCGCGTTCGCCTGTGCCACCTGGCTGCTCCTGGTATCGGCGCCACGGTCCGCTGGCGGCCCAATCCGAATTCGCCGCGCGACCAGGGCCTGATGTCCGATCCGGTCGATCTCCCCGAATCGCCAGCGGCATCGCCTGAGCCTGGTGCTTCTCGACTGAGATACGGAACTGCATCTGGCGGTCCCTGGCTCGCGATTGCCTTGGTGCTCACTGTCTGGGCCGTGTGGCATCTCGATGTCTTTCCACTCGCTGCGCGACTTCCGGTCGATGGAGGTGGCGAGTTTCCACGCGCGTGGTTCACGGTTGATCATCCATTCCACACAGCCCGAGCCGACCTGATACGCGTGGCATGGTCGTCGTTCGACACGGTCAGGTGGGTCGCAAGCCATCATGGCGGGTACCCCGCGGAGTTCTTCCCCTTCGGGTTACCAGCGGTCGCGGCCGGAATGTCGATTCTCTCTGTAGGTACCCTGTCAATCGAGCAGGCCTGGGCGCTGGCGATCGTTGCTATCTTTCTCCTGCCGGCGATCGGATACTGGCTGCTCGGTCGCCAGGATCGCCTGACACCCGCGGTCGCCCTCATCGCCTTCGCCGGGCATGTCGCGATTGCGAGCTCCTGGACCGATGGCGGGTTCACCGAGCTTGTGGAGTGGGGGCTTGCAACCAACGTCGCTGGCGCGACCCTCGCACTGATAGCCCTGCCGCTCATGTACGACGCCGTGAGCCGAGGTTCGCCGCGGATGGTGGCAGCGGCCGCCGTTGTGATCGCGCTTTGCGCCGCGACCAACCCCCGGTCGCTGATCGCGGTCAGCGCATCGGCACTGGTGGTTCTGCTCGTCGCTGACTCCCGGCAGCCGCTGCGACGTCGAATCGCGGTGCTGAGCGCCATCGCGGTGCTGGCGGCATCCCTGGCCGCGCCGATACTGGTTCCGCTGCTTCGGTACAACGATCTGTACTTCTTCCTCAGCTACCAGGAATATGGATCGCTCGCGGAATACTGGCACGACTCTGTCGACACGGTGACCTGGCCAATCCTCGCGCTCGCATTGTCCGGCGGTATCCTGGCGTTCCGTCGCAGGGGCAACGCCGGTCCACGCATCGCTGCCCTCACCCTGCTGATATACACGTTGGTCACCGCCATCGGAGTATCGAGTGCTTCCGTCCGCGAGTTGATCCCGCAGCTCGAGCTCCCGCGGTTGATGCCGTTCCAGCGATTCCTGACGATCTATCTCGCCGCGTATGCCGTAGTCGTGGTTGGACGATATCTCGCGCGGGTGCCGTCACGCGTCGGGCGGGCCAGGGATGCCGCCCTGGCCGTCGCTGCATCCTTGGCGGTGGTGCTGGTCTTCGCTAGCGATTTCGGACCGTTCCCGATCGCAGAGCAGGGGGTACGGCCGGTCCCGAAAACGGATTCGGCGAATGCGGTCGAGCTTGTGGATTTTCGGAGCGCCATAGCGCGAGCCGACGAGGTGGCCGCCCCGAATACCGCGATTCTGGTCATTGGGTCGCGTTTGAGCTGGCACGAGCAGCTGTGGGCGCCGATCGAAGCGCCGGACCGCCGCTTCTACTACAACGACTGGCTGTGGTATTGGCATGCGCTCCACAAGGGCCCCTACGACTATCGCATGGGGCACTACTATCCGGACCCCAGCAAGGCGCTCGAAGCTGTCTACCTGGAGATGCACGGCATCGGCGCGGTGGTGATCACAGACACCCAGGATCGCACGACGGGAGCGAATGCTCGGGTCGTTGCCTCTCAAGCGGCGCACCTTGATGTAGTCGACACCATCGGCGCCTGGGACGTCATGACTGTTCAGGACCCGGTGCCATTGGCGTCATTGAATGGGGTGGCGCCGGATTCGATCGGGGTTTCCGAGGATGGAGAAACCGTGACCCTGGGTTTCGCTGACCGGCTGCCAGGAACCGTCATCGTGCGGCAGAACTGGTTCCCTCGCTGGGAGGCGACCATTGACGGCAGGCCTGTGGCCGTTGACCGTGCACCCAACGGGTACATGCAGATCGAGACCGACGGAGGGTCGTTCGAGCTCCGAGTGACCTACGCAGTTGTCAGGACGGACACGGCGGCCAGGTTGGCGACCGTCGTGTCCGCGATTGCTATCGCGATCCTGTTGGTCGCGCCTAGACCCACCCGTCGATGGGCACGTCGATGATGGTCGGCAGATCTCGTGTCAGGGCCGCGGCGAGTTCAGTTCGAAGCGCGTCCGGCGTGACTGCCCGGACACCGGGCACGTCGTAGGCGGCGGCGAGTGCCACATAGTCGGGGTTTACGAGGTCGACCGCGGCGAAGCGCCCATCGCGGCTGCGCTTCTGTTCATCCTTGACGGCGGAGTAGGTGGAGTCATTGAAGATCACTATCGGGATGCCCAGGCGGAACTGAACCGCGGTGGCAAGCTCCTGCATGGTGAACTGGAAACCGCCGTCACCCACGACGGCCGCGACCGGCGCGTCGCCAAGTCCAACCTTGGCTCCGATCGCCGCAGGCATCGCGAACCCGAGCGTTCCATACCCGGTCGGGAACAGGAATGTCCGTGGCCGCTCCACGGGATAGTGATACGTGGCCACATAGCTCATCATCGTCATGTCCCACGCGATGCAGCCCTCCGCGCCAATGGTGGCCTGGATCGCCTCCAGCCAGGGCAGCCGATCGTGTCCGAACGCGGTTTCCCCTGCCGTTGCGAGCACGCGCGCGAATGCAGAGGTGTCCCATGTTGAAGCGGTCGGCAGGGAGTCGAGTGCATCGGCCAGGAGCCCCGCTGCCACAGCGGCATCGGCCTCGATCCCGATGGATGGGGTGGCATTTCGCTCCATCTCCTCCGGGTCGATGTCGATCCTGACGAGTGTTTCCGGTACCGGAAATGCGAAATGCTCGGTGGCCTGGACTCCGAGGCGTGATCCGATGACCAGCAGCGCATCCGCCTGCCGTGCGAGATCGTCGATGGCGTTGCCTTGCGTCCACAATGCCCCGAGATTGTGGGGATGAGACGAGGGGACCGCCCCCTTGCCCTGAAACGACGTCACGATGGGTGCCCCGAGCCGTTCGGCAATTCGCGCAATTGCGGCACCCGCCCCGGACGAGGTGGCTCCGCCACCGGCGTAGATGAGCGGGCGTTTCGCCGCTGTCAGCGTGCGTGCGGCTTCGTCGATCTCCCCGGCGATCGATGGCTGCTCGTTGGGCGGGTCAACCTCGACGGTGGTTGCCGACGCGACCGGCTGATCCAGGATATCGATCGGCACCTCAAGATGGACGGGCAACCTGCGGCCGCTCATCATGTGCCGCCAGCCCTCGGCAACGAGTGCGGGGACCGAGGCGGGCGTTGAGGCGCGATCATTCCACTTGGTAACGGCGCGCATCACCGCGCGCTGGTCCTTGATGTCATGCAGATTGCCGCGCATGGCGTCGAGATGCGCGGATTCGACATTCGACGACAGGACGAACATCGGGGACGAGTCGGTGTACGCCTCGCCAACCGGTGTGGCGATGTTCGTCACTCCAGGTCCGGTGATCACCAGCGCCACGGCGGGATCACCAGTTGCCCTGGCATACCCATCCGCCATAAATCCCGCGCCCTGCTCGTGCCGGGCAAGAATATGCGTCATGGAAGAGGTGTGCATGGCATCGTAGAGCGCGAGCGTGTGCACCCCGGGAATGCCAAACACGGTCCTGGCGCCGCAGGCTTCCAGCTGGGTGACCGCCGCTTCGGCCGCGGTGAGCGAGGTGGCCCGCGCGGTGACGGCAGGAGCGGTGGCAGCTTCGGTCATGACTTCGTTCCTCCGGTCTTTCGGGTGCTTGTGGGGAGCGCCGACGTGCGGCATATGTCCCCATGGTGGCATACTCGAAACCGAGAGACAAATGGGGTACTCAGGAGACAGGACTCGACTCCATGGCATCTTCAGGCGGCATCATGCGAGACGTTGACTATAGCTCCAGCACGCTGCCCGGGGGCACGTTCGCGCGTGCCATCTTCGATGCTCGGCTCGTGCGAGCCTCGGATCGTGGAGGCGCCAGTCAGCTGATCGGTGATGCATGGTCCGATGTGGCTGCTCGCACGCTCGACGAATGGGCGGACCATCGATCGTCGCCGGAGATTGCGGCGTTCAATGGGATAGAGATTCAGCATGTCTACCGTCTGGACACGATACCCGGCGTCGCGGCGAGGGCATCGAAAGCCGGCCTCAAGAGTCCCGATTTCCTGGTGTTCGCGACTCGGGCGAATCGGCCGGTGGTGTTCGGTGTTGATGCGAAGTTCTCGGTGGAAACTGCGCGTCCGGTGCAGGTCAGCGCTGAAACGACCGAAAAACTCTTCAACGCGGATGTCCGACTCAACGCGATGCTGCCGGATATCGAGCCTGACTCGGTGTATGACGATGGCATGTTCCTGAGCCCGGATTACAGCCTGACCCATGCGATGTTTCGGCACAAGGTCGGTCATCGGCGATTGACGGTTTCTCCGAATGACGTCGTATTGATCGAAAGCGATGCCGAGGCGATGTTTGGCGACACGCCGGACCGATCGCTGCTCGAACAGCTGTGCCGGATCGACGACCTGCCGTTCTCGGTGTGGGAGAGCCTGCTGGCGGCGCAATACTACTTCCGGTTGGCACGCGCCGTTGCCGGCATCGCGGCGGACGAGCGGAAACCGTTGCTTGGTCCCGCCAGAAGCGACTTTCCGGAGGTCAATCTGGCGGATCTTGTTGGCAAGCGGTCGGCGCGAACTGAAAGTGCCTGGCAGATGGTTCTCGACTGGGACAGTGAAGTCGAGCATCTTCGCAGGCAGCGTCAGGCGTTGCATCAGGTGATCGGCTCGCCGCTGTCCAGCGCCGAGCTGCGTCAGGTTTCCGACGAGGTGATGGATGCGCTGGGATTGGTGCGACGTCCATCACGCAACAAGGTGCGTCGGGCGCTGGGCGGGCGATTTGGTTCCGATGTGCTGGCGAAGGTTGGAGTGATCGAGCCGCCGGTGGCGGACTTTCCGGCCACATTGGAGCGGGTTGGCTCGGCTGCCCGAGAGGTTTCGGCCATCTACAACGACGACATTCGGGAGATTCTCGAGGAGATCGTCCTGGAATTGAACAACGCGCGGCCGCAGAAACCGGCGACCACGCTAGATAGTCCGTAGCGCCCTCGACCGCGCCGCGATCGTCAGGATCAGCGCCAGGCAGATGACGGCGCCAAGCGCTACCGCCACCTGAATGCCGATGGCGCCGGCGACGAGACCCATCGGCAGCGCGCCGAGTGGCAGCAGGCCGAACGTCATCATGTACGTCGCCATGACGCGCCCGCGAACGTCATCGTCGATGCGCAGCTGCATGAGGGCATTGTTGGTGCTCATGTAGGTTCCACCCAGCAACCCGCCCAGCACCATCAAAGGCAGGGTTATCCAAAGGGTGGTGGAGAATGCCACCCCGATTACCCCGATTGCGTAGATTGCGATAATGCGGATCTGCCGCATGCCGTCCCCCGGACGAAATGTCCTCGATGCCATCATCAACGATCCGACCACGGCACCGATGCCAGAGGCGGCGGACAGCAGCCCGAGCCCCTGGGCACCGATGTGGAGGATATCCCGCGCGAAGATGTTGAGGAACTGCACGTAGGGAAAAATCAGCACCGGCGGCAGACAGGCGAGCAGGAACAGGACCCGAAGATCGCCACGAGTCCAGATGATCCGCAGCCCGGAAAATGCGGCCTGCCAACCCCGCGTCGTGACGGAGCGCTCCCGCGGCGGAATGCGGACCCGGGTGATGAGGCCGAAGGCGAGCACCAGGGTTGCGGCGGTGAGCATGAAGGAAAATCCGGTCGAACTGACCGCGATAATGATTCCCGCCAGGCTTGGGCCGACGATGCGCGTCATGTTCTGGCCCGCGCTCATCAACCCCACCGCGTTGGTTACGCCGTCCTTCCCGACCAGTGCCGGAATGACTGACTGCATGGTTGGATTCAGGATCGACAGGAAGGAACCATTGAGAAAGGCCGCGGCGAGAAGATGCCAGGGCTCAACGAATCCGGCGAGCACGTCGATGGCCATCACGATACCGAGGATCGCGGCGGCGGCCTGGCTCACCAGCAGAATCGTACGTCGATCGAGCCGGTCGATGTAGACCCCTGCGGGTACCGCGACCACCAGGAATGGCAATCCGGACATGAAGCTGACGAGGCCGACGAAGCGCGCGGAGTCGGTGAGGATCAGCGCCAGCCATCCATAGGTAACCTGCGCCGTCCACTGCGACACCGAAGTCGCCATCATCGCAAACCAAAGCTGCCTGAAGGCGGGGTAGGCGACGAGAGCCTGGAACGTGCGGGGTACCGGGAATCGGACCCCTTGCCGTGCTGATGGTGTAGTAGCGGTGGTGCTCGTATCCTTCACCCAGAGAGTATATCCGCTGCCACAGCACCGCGCGGGCGCAACATCTGAAGTGTCCCTGTCCTGGTTGCCTGATCGCGCGCGGTTTGCGAAGATTGCCGGTAGTTGAAACAGGGCAGGGGTTCCTGACACCGACGCGCGGCGCAGACATGCCGGTACGCCGGCGGAGCGCGATGGCGGATTGTCGGGAACTTCCGTCGGTGGGATTCCCCGGGTTTCCCAACAATAAAGGGGTGGCGAATTGGCTGACATTGAGACTATCAACACGACACGAGTCCAGATCAAGGTAAATGGGCAGGTACGGAGCGCCGATGTCGAACCCCGCACGCTGCTGGTGCAGTTTTTGCGCGATCATCTTGGTCTGACCGGAACGCATGTCGGATGCGACACCAGCCAGTGCGGCGCGTGTGT